>JACIWR010000249.1 GCA_014360845.1 Anaerolineae bacterium | reverse complement strand
CTGGACGGCGGGGCGCGTTCTCCAACAAAAGACTTCCGGCGAGTCTGTGACCCGCCGGAAGCCAAGCTCATCTTGTTGATAACCTCGATACCAGTAGTAGCCGCGCTTTCCATAGCGCGCCCCAACGATTGTCGTGACCGGGGTTGCGCGGTAAGAAACCGCGCCTACCTGCCTGCTGATAACCTCGATAGCAGTTTATAAGGAGTTCTTAAAGAACTCTCGACGCGAGGGGTATTTTGCGCACGATGTAGGCGACGGCAAAGCAAATGGGGACCCCAATAACCGCCGCCATAGCGAATTTGGGCAAAGCCGCCAACTCGATTCCCCTCAGCGCATAGGCGAGAAAGACCACAAGGGGAATATGGATGATGTAAACAGTGTAGCTATGCTGAGCCAGGAACCGGCCAAACCTTCCCTGCCCGTTGACAAAGCGGCGGAAGAGTGGGATCAGGCCCAGGCACAGCCCGACCGCGAAGATGGAATCCCAGAGCGCATACACGGCAGACTGCCATGTCCCCAAACCGAAAGGCGGCAATTGCGGAGAGGCGTTCTCTATCGCGATCAAGATGCTGATAAAAGCAAGGGAGAACAACGTGGCTGCTGCTACACCCGCTGCCACAAAGCCTACCACGCCCATAGAGCTGGGCAAGGTGCGGAACCAGTTGCGGCGGTAAGCGATGGTGCCTAACACGAAAAAACTGAGGTACTGCGGGAGATAAGCGATGGTAGGGAAACTGAGGAAATACACGAACAAGCTAACCGATCTGCCCAACGGGACAATGATCCGCACCAGGTAACTCACCAGCGCCAACGCCAGAACGAAGATGCCAATACCCAGATAGCTGGGAGGTGAAGATTCGCTCATCGCAGATGAGAGCGTTCACCATGGGACGGCGCATCTGTTCCGCCAAGGGTGTCCTCGTGCAAGAGCGCAAGCGGCGCCCCTTCGCCCTGTTCGTGGTAAGAGAAACGAGGTTCAGCAAACCGGCAGAGCAGGCCATCCCCCTCTACTGAACAGCTTCCGCTTTGTCGCCGCCACCTTTCACCAGGAGAACGGTGAGCACAGCGGCGTAGACGAAGGAATCGGCCAAAATCTCCAGACTGTGGGCTATACGCATCGTGGCCGGATACCAGTAAGCCTGGAGCATGTAGAGTCCACCCACGAAGACGAACAGAGCACTGCCGAGCAGTATGAAGAGCCTCCACCGAGAGCCGCGCCCCAGGGCGAGCAGCGGTAGACAGGCCAGCAGAAATAGCAGGCTGCGCAAGGCCTGAGTAGGCAATATCTGCCCCCAGCCCGGCAGGGTCAACCCGGCCATCTGCTGGCGGTAGAACTCGATGATGAAGGGCTGTACCAGCCAGCCAAAGATCAGGTAGATGAGAGGGAAAGCCGCCCACGCAGCCAGGAGCCGCCAGGCCCACTGTCCCACCGAGTAGTGACTGAGAAAAGCCCTGGTCGCAGCTGTGGCTGACTTACCCCCTTCCCCAGGAGGGAAGGCCCAGGCAATGACCGCGCTACACAATACGGCGGCAAGGGCCTGCATCACCAGCGTGTAGGCCGAAGCTGCCGCATAGGCGGTGAAGATGGCCGCTTCCAGGTAGGTGTTGAGGCCGTAAGCCACCCAACTGAACAGCGCCAGCACCAGCCAGCGAGGGAAGAAGCCCCCTGTCAAACGGCGCGAAAGCACCGCCAGGGTAACGGCGAAGATCAGACTGACTACCAACTGATACATGCCCAGGGTCTGAGCCTCGGTTCCGGCGGGAAGGGGAGGGGCCTCCATACCCACGACACCGGCCACCACGCTGCCCAGGATAAAGCCCAAGTAGTAGACGACCGCACCGACTACGATCTTGCCCATGCTCTTAAAGGCCGATTTTAGGACCATCAGTTCCTCCTTGTGTTGTTACCTGGATTATGCCGGCGCCCTTGCCAGGCCCAGCGGCATATCGGCTGCCAGGACCTCCAGCGTTCCTGCGAGTGTTACCACGCTGTCCCCGTCCAGGTCGCCGGAGGCCTGGCCGAGTACTTCGCCGCATCGGGCAGGAACAGGGTGGGGTCATCCATCGGCGCCTGGGGTGGGCGGCAGGGGCGGTGTGTCGAGGTCAAAGGCGAAGGTGGCGACGATGTTCGGCCCGCCGGGCTGATAGGCGCGCAGCATGTACTGCACGCCCGGCCGCAGCGTCTCGCCTTCTGGCACGGCTACCATCAGTTCCCATGCGCCTTGTGTCACGCGGGCACAGGCCCCGCTGGGCCACCACTCCTGCAGCACGCCGTCGGCCCAGAGTTCAGCACTCACGCAAGTGCCATCGGGCAGAGTGCTTTTGCCCCAGACGATGACCTGCGTCGCGCTCACCTCCACGCCTTCGACGATGATGCGCCCGGTGGGCGACTGCCCCTCGTCAACAGAGGCGATTTCGACGCGCACGTTGTCCACGTAATAGGTCATCTCCGTCTCCCACACGGCGCTGATGCCCAGAGCCACCCAGACCTGCCTCTCCGGGTTACCGGGTATATCAAACTCGTAAGTGTAGGTCTGCCAGCCTGCTACCTGGTTGGCCGTCTGGCTCAGATCAAAGTCACCTTCGGAGATGGGAGACCGGGGCCCCGCGTAGGCAGCTACGTGTGCCAGCGTGTTGAAACTCTCCGATTCGCTCCAGAGGTCAAAGGTCAGCCGCAGGCGCAAAGGCGCATCGCCAGAAACTTCGAAGGGGCGTGCCAACCAGATGGTGCCGTCGTCCTGTTTGCCGTCCAGGGTTAAGCGGGCCGATGATGACCCCTCGCTCGCCTGGTCGGTGCTGCGCTCGATGTTCCAGAAGACGGGCTGTCCGGGATTAGCCGGGTCTTCGGGCACGTCGGCGCCCGCTTCCCAACCCTCCAGCCCCTCCTCGAATCCCTCCTGGAAGACAAGGGGTTCCATCGCCGGACCATCATCATTGCTCTCCAGGGCCGGACAGGCCTCCAGGGCCGCTTCTGTGGGCCACTCGCCCTGGAAAGGTTCCCGCGCCCCTTCTCCAACTAGCACAGGAATCACATCAACGATGGGACCGGTGAGTTGGTGGACCACCAGGGCCAGGCCGTAGGTTCCCGCCACGAGGTCGGCGGGCAGGTCTACGCTCACATCGCGGGCGAACCCTCCTCCCGACTCCAGGCTGAAGTTCTGCTCTGCCAGCGAGATCACCACTGAAGAAGGTCGGGGCTCCAGCAACTGCACACAGAGACGGCCATCCCAATGCCGACCGGTGTTATTCTGGACGGCCAGGTGCATGGTCTCCGTTGTGCCGGGGAGATAGCCTGCGGTGTAGCCTTCCCAGGAGACTTGGGCCCCATCAGCACCTGCGATATCGAGGCTGAAGGGATACCGTGCCGTCTCGTCCGGTGTCGGCCCGACAGCCGGCACACACGCCGCCAGCAGGCTTAGGATGCTGAGAGCGCACAAGGCATGGATGAAGAGTTTCTTAGTCATTGTACGACCTCCTGATTTGATTTTGTTCGCGAAGTTCTCAGGGACAGCAGCCACGTACTGCCGCCAACAACCGGTCTGGCGGATCCCCCTTGCTGACGAAGGCATCAACCCCAGCCGCCAACGCTGCACGGCTCGCCTCCGGCCGTCCGCTGAGGGCGATCACCGCCAGGTTCGGACAAAGATCAAACAAGGTGAGCAGCAAATCATCCGCCTGGAAGCCCGGCAATTCCCAGTCGAGTAGCACCAGGTCGGGACACGTCACTTTTATCCAATCCAGCAGGCCCTGCGCATCAACGGCCTCGCCTATGACCTGAAGGCCCGGCTGTTGTTCCAGCAGCAGCCGTAGCGCAGAACGCACCTTGGCCTGATCATCAGCCAACAAGACTCTCATGCCCGTTACCTTTTCCTCTTCGCCCCGACAGGAAATGCTACCAGCTTTCTTCCTTTAGCGCCTTGGCGATGCCTGCAGCCCAGGAGGTGATGGCCTCCCAATCGCGGAAATCACCGGCCGGCGCTTTGATGGCTTTGACGATCAACTTCTCGGCCAGATTTAGCTTCTTCATGTCCAGTACGCCGTGAAAGAAAGCAACATCACGGGGTTGGATGCGGTCGGCGATGGGCTGCAGGGCTTCTGGAAAGCGCCAACCCCTCATCAACTGTGCCGGGTCTCCCTCGCCCGTGGGTCCGCTGGAAAAAAGCCACACCGGTCGCTGGGCCAGTGCCTGCTCATTGGCCTCCAGAAACGCGGCGGCCTCCTTGCGCCATTGACCGGCGTACACCGCGCTGCCCAGCACCACCGCCCGATACGCGCCCAGGTCACCGACGCGATCCACAGGCAACACCTCGGCCTGCACCCCCGCTTCCCGCAACACCTGACCGATCTTCCAGGCCATCTCTGCCGTCGCACCGTACTTGGTGGCGTAAGCCACCAGAACCTTTGTATCCATCGTTTCCTCCTTACTCGCTCCCTGCGAGTCTCGCAATTCCTGCCCCCCGGTGGTCTCCCCGCAGAGTGTTGCTGGATATTTCACCACGGTTGGGGGTAGTAGCCGCGCTTTCCATAGCGCAACCCGACGGTTGTCGTGACCGGGGTTGCGCGGTAAGAAACCGCTATCGCTATTCCTTCAACAACTACCCCCATCATAGCAAAAAACTCCCCAGATGCATCTGCCATCTGGAGAGTTTTAAACCTGGTCAGGTGACCAGGTTAGCTCTGGCCTAGCAGCCCCTCATGGACTGCGACGGCCACCGCCTCGGTGCGGCTGGCGACCCCCAGCTTGGAGAGGATATTGCTGACGTGGAACTTGACCGTAGAGCGGCTGACCACCAACCGCTCGGCGATCTCGGGGTTGCTCAGCCCCTCGACCATCAACGCCAGCACTTCCCGCTCCCGCTCCGTCAGGTCGAAGCCCGGTGTGGGCGGCTGCCTGGTGGCCTGGATCAGCACCTGGGCCGCCTCCGGGGCCAAGGTGGGCCGCCCGGCGTGAGCCTCGCGGATGGCCTTGGCCAGTTCGTCAGCCGTGACGTTCTTGAGGAGGTAGCCAATGGCTCCCGCTTCGATAGCACCCTCGACCAGTTCCTTCTCCTTGAAGCTGGTCAGGGCAATGACTTGAATGGCCGGACATTTCTCCCGGATAGCACGGGTGGCCTGCGCTCCGTCCATGCCGGGCATCACCAGGTCCATCAGCACCACGTCGGGCCGGAGGCGCTGGCAAAGCCGCACCGCTTCTTCGCCACTGCCCACCTCGCCGACCAGTTCCAGATCGTCAAAGGCCAGCAGAAAAGCGCTCAGCCCGCTGCGCACCACGGCGTGGTCGTCCACTAATAACACCCGAATGCGTTTCGACTCGCTCACGTCATCGCTCCTTGGTTTGACGTTGCACGCTTGAGGTTTGAGGTTTCAGGTTTCAGGTTTGGGGTTGCAGGTTGCAGGTTTCACGCTCCACCCACGCAACAACGACCCGTGTCCCCTCCCCCATCCGACTCTCCACTCTCAATGTCGCCCCTACCGCCTCGGCCCGCTCGCGCATGATGCCCAGCCCCAGGCTGTCCGGCGCGATGGCGGCGGGGTCAAATCCGGTCCCGTCGTCGCTCACGCGCAGTGTCACCTGGCCGGGCCGGCTTTGAAGGCGCACTGTGGCCCGGCTGGCTCTGGCGTGTTTGGCCACGTTGTTGAGGGCCTCCTGGGCGATGCGGTACAGGGCCACTTTGACCTCTGTTGGCGGCTCCCACTCGCCTTCTGCCTCCAGGTTAATCGGCACCCGTGCGCGCCCGGTGATGGATTCAGTCAGTTGTCGCAACAAATCACTCAACCGCGTTTCCACCAGGGTGGCCGGGCGCAACTCCAGCAGAAGAGTGCGCATCTCGGCCAGGGCCCCGCGGGTCAGCTCCCGCAGTTCCTCCAGACGGCGCCGGCCTTCATCGGGATCGCGCTCCCAGATACGGGGCAGTACCTCGGCGATAAGGCTGATGGAGAAAAGGGTTTGGGTTACGGCATCGTGCAGTTCGCGAGCCAGACGGCTACGCTCCGCAGCCACAGCCGTCTCCTCTGCCTGAGCATAAAGCCGCGCGTTCTCGATGGCTACCGCTACCTGGTTGGCAAAGGCCAGGGCCAAGTCCGCGTGTCGCGCGGTGAAATGGCCGGGTTGGCTGTGGTCCAGGGTCAGCATACCCAGAACTTTGGTTTTGACCATCAGGGGCACCCCCAGCCAGGACCGAATGTAACTGAAGGTGGACTGCAGCTCTTTGCCCGCAGCTCGTTGAAACATGCGCGCCGGGGGCGCGTCACCCCGAACGTCCGCAACCACGAGCGGCTCCTGTTGCTGAATCACCCGACGGTTGAGGGGAGCTTGCTCCAGGAGGAAACGCAACTGCAGCGCTTTTTCTTTGGCAATGGGGCCTCGATAGGCGCACACGGACAACTCGTCGCCATCCAAGATCAAAATAGAGGCGCCGGTGTAGTCCACCACCGTCTTCAGCTGATCCAGGACCAGGTCCAGGAGCGACTCTAGCTCCAGCGTAGAGTTGATGTCCTGAGAG
>JACIWR010000248.1 GCA_014360845.1 Anaerolineae bacterium | reverse complement strand
TAATCCTCGATGAGGCGGGTCACATTCTCGACCAGGCGGTTGCTGCGGCTGAGAATCCACCTGTCCAGTAGATTCTGTTCCTTTGGATTCCACGTGGACAGGTCGGCCGGCGTGGTTCCATCCAGATTGCTGACCACGAAGCGGGCCGCGTTCCATATCTTGTTGGCGAAGTTGCGGCTGGCTTCCACCCGATCCAGGGACAACTTGGTGTCGTTGCCCGGCGTGGAGCCGGTGAGCAGGGTAAAGCGCAGGGCGTCGGCGCCGTACTTTTCGATGATGTTGAGAGGGTCATAGCGCTCGGCGTCGGGCATGGATTTGCTGATTTTCAGCCCCTGCTCATTACGAATCAGGCCGTGGAGGTACACTATGCTGTAGGGCGCTTGTCCGGTCATGGCCAGACCGAGCATAATCTCGCGAGCCACCCAGAAAAAGAGGATGTCGTACCCGGTCTCGCGCATAGTGGTCGGATAGAAGTACTTGAAGTCCTCTGTCTCCTCGGGCCAGCCCAGGGTCGAGAAGGGCCACAATCCGGAGGAAAACCAGGTGTCGAGCACGTCGGGGTCCTGGCGGATGTTGGTGCTGCCGCATTGCGCGCAGGCTGTGGGGTCGGTCACCTCGCAGGTTTGAGCCCCGCAGTCGTCGCAATACCACACCGGGATGCGGTGCCCCCACCACAGTTGGCGGCTGATGCACCAGTCGCGGATGTTCTCCAGCCAGTTGTAGTACACTTTGGTGAAGCGCTCCGGTATGATGCGGATACGTCCGTCGCGCACTGCTTCCAGGGCAGCGTCGGCCAGGGGCTTGATTTTGACAAACCACTGAGTGGACACGTAAGGTTCGATCACCGTGTTGCAGCGCTGACAGTGACCGATGGAGTGCTGATAGTCCTCGATCTTGACCAGCAGCCCGGCCTTCTCCAGGTCCGCGACCAGATTTTTGCGGCATTCGTAGCGATCTTGTCCCTGGTACGGACCCGCGCCCTCGTTCATCGTGCCGTCCTCGTTGAGCACGTTGATCAGAGGCAGGTCATGTCGCTGCCCGATTTCATAATCCGTCGGGTCGTGGGCCGGGGTCACCTTCACCGCGCCGGTGCCGAATTCGGGATCCACTGCCTCGTCGGCGATGATGGGGATGCGACGCTCCAGCACGGGCAGGATGGCTGTGCGCCCGACCAGCGCCGTGTAGCGTTCATCGTCGGGGTGGACGGCCACAGCAGCGTCGCCCAGAATGGTCTCCGGCCTGGTGGTAGCCACCTCGATGAAGCCGCCGCCCTCCAGGGGATAACGCACGTGCCACAGCTTAGTAGCCTTCTCCTCGTGGACTACCTCCAGGTCGGAGATGGCGGAGGTGCAGCGCGGACACCAGTTGACCAGGTAAGTGCCGCGGTAGATCAGTCCCTGTTTGTACAGGCGCACAAAAGCCTCGCGCACCGCCCGCGACAGCCCTTCATCCAGCGTAAAACGTTCTCGTTCCCAATCGCAGGAGACACCCAGGCGGCGGTGTTGGTCGGTAATGCGTTTGTGATAGATTTCTTTCCACTGCCACACGCGCTCGATGAACTTCTCGCGGCCCAGATCATGTCTCGTGAGGCCCTCTTTGGCCAGCTCGCGCTCCACCACGTTCTGGGTGGCGATGCCGGCGTGGTCCGAGCCGGGCAACCAGAGGGTGGGATCGCCCTTCATGCGATGGTAGCGCGTCACCAGGTCCTCGATGGCGGCGGTGATGGCGTGCCCCAGGTGCAGCGCCCCGGTGACGTTGGGCGGGGGCATGGTGATGCTGAAGGGTTTTTTCCAGGGATTAATCTGCGGGCGGAAGTACCCTTTTCTCTCCCACCAGTCGTATATGGGTTGTTCGGCTTTTTGCGGGTCATAAGTTTTGGGCATTTTGATTTTGCTCATGACCGAATCCTTTCCTGATATAGTACAGGGGTGAGACAGATAGGTAAGGTGTAGAACGGGCTTTCCAGCCTGCGCCGCATACGGCAGTCCAGGGGTGAGACGGAATGGACTTGCACGTTAACGTCATCCTCGTTCACTGTCATCACCTCCTTTTCGTTCCCATTTCATTGCTCAATCAAAAGCCCCTCTCGTCTCAAGGACGAGAGGGGCTTCCCTCACGCGGTACCACCTTGGTTCTGGCCGTTGGTCACCCGATTCAGCTGATGGAGTGGATGAACTTGATAATCGTTCCATCCGCTCAATCGGCTGACCAAGACCAGCTCTCTGCGGCTGTAACGGGCCGACCCCGTGCTGACCTACTTGTATTTGCTTTCAGCCAGCAGACTCCCAGGCGACCTTCGACCGGCAGCCGGTGCGCGGGGCTTCCAGCCGATGACCCCGCTTCTCTATCACCGCGGTCCGGTCTACTCCTCCTGTTCAGCGTCTTGGGTGTTATTCAGAATGAAAGGGAGGGGGCTTTAGGGGTCGCCCTTGCCCCCTCGTGGTATGTAGATTATAAACTATTTTCCCCAAAGTGTCAAAACATCTCGCGGAGTGGGGTGTATTTCACTTTGGGGACAGGTTTGTCCCGTAGCGGCGGACCGCCGCCGTGTCCCAAGCCCGCCCGGGCAGTATCATTGTGGGCAGGTTGGGCTCGGCTGAGGACGCACAACAGGCGGTGCTGGTTACGTGGGGGGACCAGAGAGCCCTACCCGCCGCCTCGGAGAAGCTATCACCGACTTCTCACTGCGTGAGGGTCTCGAGACCACGTTGCAATTCCCCGTAAAATATGGTATATTATGTTTAAGATTTCACAAAAGCGCGCATGCCGAGCCCTTGGCAGGTGGGTTCTAGTATCCAGGGAGGTGAGTTTATGCCTGCAAAGGATGTTCCCGACATCGTTGTCAGCCGTTTACCCCTTTACTTGCGTGCGCTTTCCTTCCTGGCCGAGGAGGGTCTCCAGGTTATCTCCTCCAAAGAATTGGGCCACAAATTGGGGATCAGCCCGGCTCAGATACGGAAGGATCTCTCTCACTTCGGTGAGTTTGGCAAACAGGGTACCGGTTACAACATTCAGTACCTTCGTGACCAATTGCGCCGCATTCTCAAAGTTACCGAGGAACGCGAAGTGGCTTTGGTAGGAGCGGGGGATTTGGGCCGGGCGCTGATGCACTACGGCGGCTTTGCCGGCAGGGGATTCCGCATCTCGCTGGTTTTCGATAATAACCCCCAGAAGATCGGGCAGAAGATGGGCCCTTTTGAAATTCTGGATAGCGAGTCCATCGAAACCATTGTGGCGGACAGGGGTATCGAGATAGCCATTGTGGCCGTGCCGGCCGAAGCCGCTCAAGAAGTAGTGGATGCGTTGGTACGCGCGGGCGTGAAGGCTATTTTGAATTACGCACCTATCACGGTCAAGGTCCCTGAAGGCGTCCATGTGCAGTATATTGATCCGGTCATCCATTTGCAGCGCATGACCTATTACCTCTAAGGGAACGGGGCGGCGAACAGGGCTTTCTGCCCGTGAATAAACAAGGTGCACGAAAGGATTCGTGCACCTTGTTTGGTTTCTCCTGAGGGTTACTACTCAGGCTAGCAGGCGCACTGTCCTCCCCAGGCTCGTAGCCCCCGTCCCGGGGGCGTCTCGGCTGAGAAAACCGCGCAAAAGACAGCGTCTTGCCGCATGGAACGTCCCCGGGACGGGGACTTGGAGCATAGGCTGAGTAGTCACTCCTGAGGTTGTTTAAACTGTGGGCAGGCTACGGCGCAGCAGGTGGATGTTATCCAAACCTTTTCCGGCTCCGATGGCCGTGCAGGCGATGGGATTATCGGCGATGTAGCAGGGCACGCCAGTCTCGCGGGTGAGGAGGCGGTCTATGTTGCGCAGCAATGCCCCGCCGCCCACTATGGCCATGCCCCGGTCAATGATGTCCGAAGACAGCTCCGGAGGAGTTTTCTCCAGCACGGCGCGCACCACATTCACGATGGCGGCCAGCGGTTCAGCGATGGCTTCGGTGACTTCGCCAGAGCTGATGACAATGGTCCTGGGCAGACCCGCTACCTGGTCGCGTCCTTGCACTTCCATTTTCAGTTCTTCATCGAGGGGAAGCGCACTGCCGATCTTTATCTTGATCTCCTCGGCGGTCAATTCGCCGATGATCAGATTGTATTTCTTGCGGATGTAATTCATAATAGCTTCGTCAATCCGATTGCCCCCGACGCGCACTGAGCTGGAGACCACGATGTCGTTCATGGATACCACCGCTGCCTCGCTGGCTCCACCGCCGATGTCCACTACCATGTTGCCCGTGGGCGTGCCGATGGGCATTCCCGCTCCATAGGCGGCGGCAAGGGGTTCCGGAATCAAGTACACGTCTTTGCCCCCGGCTTGCAGGGCCGCTTCGTGCACAGCCCGGCTCTCGACGCTGGTCACCCCTACAGGCACGCTGATCATGATGCGCGGTTTGAACAGGCGGAAGCGACCGCACACTTTCTCCACGAAGTAACGCAGCATGGCTTCGGTGACCACGTAGTCCGCGATAACTCCATCGCGCATGGGACGCATTACTTCGATCGTGTCTGGCGTGCGGCCCAGCATTTCTCTGGCCTCGTTGCCCACGGCCACGATTTTGTTTTCATTGACGGAGAT
This sequence comes from Anaerolineae bacterium, assembly GCA_014360845.1. Lineage (GTDB taxonomy): Bacteria > Chloroflexota > Anaerolineae > JACIWR01 > JACIWR01 > JACIWR01. The sequence continues at coordinate 1,926 of JACIWR010000248.1, read as the reverse complement.
GGCGACCACGGAGGGTTCTTGAATAACTACTCCTTTGCCCTTTACATATACCAACACGTTCACTGTGCCCAGGTCAATGCCAATCTGCTTGACGAACATCTGTCCTCCTTAACAAAGCGTGATTCAACAGTGTCTGCCCGACACCGTGGCGGCGTATATCATACACTATTTCGCTCTTTTTGTCCAACGCCTGGATGGAACGGGTGCGCTTCAGTTTGGGGCAGGTTTTTCACCGTAGCGGCCGACCGCTGCTGCGCCCTGAGTGGAATCGAAGGGCTGCGTCCTGAGCCTGTCCCGAGCGGAGTCGAGGGACGGAGACGAAGGGCTGCGTCCTGAGTGGAATCGAAGGGCTGCGCCCTGAGCGGAGACGAAGGGCTGCGTCCTGAGTGGAGGCGAAGGGTGTCGGCCTACAGCGGGCAGGGCCTGTCCTGAGCCCCGCCGAAGGGCTTGTCCTGAGCCCCGCCGAAGGGCTTGTCCTGAGCCCTGACGAAGGGGGCCTGTCCTGAGCCCCGCCGAAGGGCTTGTCCTGAGCCCTGACGAAGGGGGCCTGTCCTGAGCCCCGCCGAAGGACCGCCCGCCGCTACGTCAGGGCAAACCTCTGTAGGCGCAGCATGCTGCGCTCCTATAGGGTGCGAACTCGCCCCAGAAGAGAAATACACCCGGTGGAACGTGGTGGCATGACGTCAAGGACGAGCCTTGAGGCTGTGATTCTCCGCTCTCACAGGCCTATGCCGGCGATGGTCGTGTCGCAGTGAGGACATTTCCCGCCCTCGAGATGGATGGCCATGACTCCCATACCCCAGCGCTCGATAAGCCGCGTGCCGCATTGTGGACAATAAGTGTGCTGAGCCTGATGCCCCAGCACGTTGCCGATGTAGACATAATGCAATCCTGCTTCCAGACCTATCTGGCGCGCTCGCTCGAGGGTGGATACCGGGGTAGGGGGCGCGTCGAACCGATAGGCGGGAAAGTAGGCGCTGAGATGCCATGGCACGTCGGGGCTTAGGTCCGTCGCGATGCGGTGCGCGATGTCGCGCAGCACGGTGGGGTCATCGTTTACGCCGGGAATCACCAGGGTGGTCAGTTCCAGCCAGAGTCCGGCCTGAAGCGCTGTGCGGCAGTTGCGCCACACCACCTCCACGTCGGCCTGACAGAACTCGCGCACCGCGGCGGCGTCGCCTTTTATGTCCACGTTCATCGCGTCCAGCCCGGCCTTGACCAGTAACGCCAGGGCGCGGTCGGTCATGTAGCCGTTGGTGACGTAGGTGTTGTACAGCGACCGCTCTCGCGCCAGGCGAAATACATCCAGTGACCACTCCAGGGACAGGGTGGGCTCGTTAAAGCTGATGGAGGTGCCCTGGCAACCCCGCTCTATGGTCAGGCGGACAAATTCCTCCGGCGATAAGAACTGGGCGGGTTGGGGTGGGGATTTGGAGATGTCGTAGTTCTGACACCAGGGACAGGCGAAGTTGCAGCTCCAACTGCCTGCTGTGAGGGCTATGCTACCGGGGTAGAAATGATACAGTGGTTTCTTTTCGATGGGATTGGCGGAGAGCGAGGAGACGCTGCCGTAGGTCAGGGTGTAGATTGTACCCCCGTCGTTGTGCCGGGTGCGACACCAACCCACCGCTCCTTCGCTCAATAAGCAGCGCCGCTCGCAGGTCAGACAGCGAACTCGATCTCCTGTCGGCTCTTGGAGTAGTCCTGGCCTGACTGTCGGGCTGTGCATCTCTGAACCTCCGCTTGGCCGGTCCGTCAACGAAACAGTGGACCTTTCCTTATTTTGGGGAAATTCGGGGCCGGTCGTGTGTTGTGGGGCAGGTGACAGTCACCTCTGAGGTGACTGTCACCTGTAGCGTGGTTTGCAGTATAGCACAGATTGGGGGCGGGGGCAAACATTGTCGTCAACGAGCATCCAACGTTTAT
>JACIWR010000247.1 GCA_014360845.1 Anaerolineae bacterium | reverse complement strand
TGATGTCAGAGGGACGAGTGGCGGCCATCCTAGACCGCGCAGAGGCCACCCAGGAAACTATCATGGCCTATGCCAGTGGCGAGAGAGTAGATAACAACGCCGCAGATTCAGTCCCATAAAGACTGCGCCTACATCAAGGTTCAGAGTTCTCCGTGGACTCTGCGGTAAGCCGCTATGCAGCGACTTCGCAGACTCAACGACGAGCAGGTAAGGAGGTGATGCACAAAGGTCGTGAAAAGGAATGAGCATGATTTCCAGTGCAGGTTATGAACTGTCACAGACACACTCAACTCAACTAAAGAGGAGGAGTAACATGAAACGGCTAAGCTGGTTGCTTTTAGTGGTCATGGTCGCGGCTCTGGTAACCTCGTGCCTTGGCCCGGCAGCGACTCCTACCACACCGCCCGCCGAAGAGACGAAGGCCCCTCCGGCCGCCGAAGAGTTCCGCGTAGTCGTCATCGGCAAGTCGGTACACCCCTACTGGAGCAACGTGGAGAAGGGGGTGCGGGCCGCAGCCAAGGACCTGGGCCTCAAAGACGATCAAGCTATCTTCTTCGTCCCGCCAACGGAAGACGTGGCCAAACAAATCGAGACCATGGAGACCTACATCGCTCAAGGTGTGACGGGCATCGCCGTAGCTCCCTCAGATCCCAACGCGCTGGAGCCGGTGATGAAGAAAGCCGCCGATGCGGGTATCATCGTCACCACGCTGGACACGCCACCGGTCGAGGGTTCAGTCTCCCTGGTGTACATCGGCACGGACAACTACGCAGCCGGCCAGGAAGCAGGCAAGGTGATGAAGGAGCTACTGCCTGAGGGCGGCAAGGTAGGTATTGGACGTGGTTCCGACACCGCCCTGAACGCCCTGCAGCGCACCGATGGCTTCCTGGATGCTATCAAAGGCACCAACATTGAGGCCCTGGAGCCGGTGAACGACAAAGAGGACGCCGCCCGCGCCCTGGAGCTGGCCAACTCCGTCCTGTCGGCCAACCCGGACCTGGCGGGAGCCTTCGGCGTCTACGCCTACAACGGGCCGGCCTGGGCTACGGCCATCAAGGAAGCCGGTCGCGTGGGCAAGACCAAGCTCGTCTGCTTCGATGCCACCACGGACATCATCAACGGTATCAAGGAAGGCGTGATTAACGCTACGGTAGCTCAGCGCGAGTTCGACATGGGCTACAAGTCGGTGCAACTCATCTACCTCATCGCCACCAAGGGTCAGGAAGCGGCCATGGAGGAGATGGGTGTGGTGAACGGCGTTATTGACACCGGCGTAGACGTCATCACTGCCGCCAACCTCAAAGAGTACGAGGCTGCCCTGGACGCCAAGGGTATCCCCCACGAGTGGACCACCGAAGGATGGGAGCCTCCCACCGCGCCGCCCGCCGGTGCCGCGCCGGAGAAACTGACCATCGCCTGGATTCCCAAAGCCCTGAACAACCCCGTGTTCGAGCTGGGGCGGGATGGGGCCTTCAAGAAGGCTGAAGAACTCACCGCCCAAACCGGCACCGAGGTGGAAGTCCTCTACGTCGGCTCCGTCGCCTCCGACGCCGCCGAACAGGCCCGTGTGGTGGAAGACGTCATCGCCAAGGGCGTGGACGCCATCGGCATCTCCTGCAACGACCCCACCGCCTGCGAGGACCCCATCAACAAGGCTGTGGAAGCCGGCATCCCCGTCATGACCTGGGACTCCGACTCCCCCAACAGCAAGCGCTTCACCTACCTGGGCGTGGATAACTACGAGGGTGGCAAGGCCGCTGCCGAGCTGCTGGTGCGCTTCATGGGCGAGGAAGGTAAAGTCGCTCTGCTCACCGGTGTGCCCGGCGCCTTCAACCTTGAGGAACGCATCCGCGGCTTCAAGGACGGCGTGGCCGCCTACCCCGGCATCGAAATCGTCACCACCGTCTACTGCAACGACGACATCAACCTCGGCGTCCAGGTGGTCGAGGAAACCATGCAGGCTTACCCCGACCTCGATGGCTGGTTCTTCGTCGGCCTCTGGCCCCTCTTCGCCGAGCGCGGCTCCATGCCCCTCTGGGAAGACGCCTCCCTCAACAAAGGCATGGTCAACATCGTCTTCGACACCCTGCCCGTGGAGCTGGAGTTCCTGAAAGACGGCTACGTGCACGGCCTGGTCGGCCAGAAGTACTGGGGCTGGGGCTATGACACGGTGCAGATGATCTACGACTACATCGTCAACGGCGCTCAGTACGAGGACTGGACCGACTCCGGCATGGACATCGTCACCAAGTGCAACGTGGACGTCATGGCCGAAATGTGGGCCACCAGTGACTTCACCAAGACCTTGCCCGACCCCTACGCGTGCCTGGAATAGCCGCTGTCGGGGTTCAGCAAGGAATGTATATGGAGGATCAAAGTTGGCGAGGGGCACGAGACCCCTCGCCAACTGTCCCTGGCGCATTTTCCCGCCGATCCAAGCTGGCGGCGAACTGAAGGCAGCAGTCATCCTGAACAAGTGCTCCCCGGAGCGGCAGCGAGGGAAGCGCGTGCAGCCGCAGGATGCTTTCTCGTGGTACGGGGCTGCTGCAAGACTCCTATACCCTGCACAACACGAGGGCAAAAGTGCCGAGTAGATAGGTCTGCGACCAGTGCCCAGCGGGAGTAAAGGCAGAACAGGGAAGAGATTCTCATCGGGGTCCAGGAGGCCAGTTATAGATTGACCTCCGACCGTTTATAGTGTACAATCTGTGCGTTCGGGAAGGAACAGGACAGCTCATTACCCCTTTGGGCACGGCCAAACAGAGCGAGTTGAAGGAGGCATCATTGAGCGAGCAAGATACGATACTGCGCATGAAAGGCATCTGTAAAGCCTTCCCCGGTGTGCAGGCCCTGGACAACGTGGACTTCGAAGCAAAGGCCGGCGAGGTAGTGGCCCTGGTGGGAGAAAATGGAGCCGGCAAGTCCACTCTCATGAAGATTCTCTGCGGCGCATACCGCAAGGATAAAGGCCAAATCTTCTTGCACGACCGGGAAATAGAGATCGAAAGCCCCCATCACGCGCAGCAACTGGGCATCGCCATCATTTATCAAGAATTCAACCTGACCCCGAACCAGAGCGTGGCGGCGAATATTTTCATCGCCCGCGAGCCGCGACAGCGCGGTTTGGGACGGGTTCTCAACTTTGTTGACCGGCGACGCATGGAGCAAGAAGCCCAACAGCATCTGGAGCGTGTCGGCGCCCGGGTGCCCGCTACAGCGCTGATCCGCGATCTCTCCGTAGCCCAACAGCAAATGGTCGAGGTGGCCAAAGCTCTGGCGGTGAACTCGCGCATCATCATCATGGATGAGCCAACGTCGGCCTTGGGCGAAGATGAAGTGGAAACGCTGTTTGGGATTATCAACACGCTCAAAGAACAGGGTATCGCCATTATCTTCATCACCCACCGCCTGGAGGAAGTGTTCCGCATCGCCGATCGCGTGGTGGTGCTGCGAGACGGTCAGCGAGTGGGTAGCATGACCATAGACGAAGCCACGCCGGAAAAAATCATACATTTGATGGTGGGTCGCGAGCTGACAGACATGTTCCACAAGGAGGAGGCCCCGGTCGGGGAACCCCTCCTGCACGTGGAGGGCCTCACCCGCCGAGGCGTGGTGGAGGATGTGAGTTTCACTCTGCGGCGCGGGGAGATTCTGGGCTTCGCCGGTCTGGTGGGAGCTGGCCGGACGGAAACAGCCCGCCTGCTTTTTGGGATAGACCGCAAGGACGCTGGCGAGATATGGATCGAGGGGCAACCGGTACGCATCAGCTCCCCCGTGGACGCCGTGGCGGCGGGGTTGGGCTTCGTGCCCGAAGACCGAGGCCTGCAAGGACTGGTGCTCAAGCTGCCGGTGCTGGAGAACATAGTGCTGCCCACGCTCGATCACCACGCCCAGGCGGGCTGGGTAAATCAACGCAGTCTCTTCAACACAGCCCAAAACTTCGTGGACAAGCTCAACATCCGCACACCCCACCTGCGACAGAAAGCCATGTTCCTCTCCGGCGGCAACCAACAGAAGGTAGTCCTCGCCAAGTGGCTGGCTTTGCACCCCAAGGTGTTGATCATGGACGAGCCGACGCGCGGCATTGACGTGGGGGCCAAGGCCGAGGTACACGCTCTGATGAGTCAATTGGCCCAGGCGGGGATGGGCATCATTATGATCTCATCAGAATTGCCGGAGATTATGGGTATGAGCGACCGCATCCTGGTGATGCACGAGGGCCGGGTGACGGCCATTTTGGACAGAGATGAAGCCAGCCAGGAGAAAGTCATGGCCTATGCCAGCGGCGAGGTCAACAATGCGACTGTGAACTCAGCAATGAACATGAACAAAGGAGTAAGAGCATGAGCGATGCACAATCAGCCCAGAGCACAAGCACCGCAACCATGACGCAGCCATACAGGACAGACTGGAGAGAGGTTCTCGGCAAACCGGAGCTCGGCGTCTTCTTGATCCTGCTTGCCATGGGAGTTTTTCTGTCCTTATATACCGACACCTTTCTCACCAGCACCAATATTTTCAACATATTGCGCGCCTTCTCGTGGATCGCGATCAGCGCCTTTGGTCAGTGCATGGTGATTATCACTGCCGGTATTGATCTGTCCGTGGGCTCGGTGATGGCTCTGGCCGGGCTGGCCAGCGCCATGCTGCTGGTCCGCGGGGTCAGCGTCCCGGTGGCGGTGCTGGCGGGACTGTTGACAGGGCTCATCGTCGGACTTCTCAACGGCTTCATGATCACCAAGGGCAAGCTACCTCCCTTCATCGCCACACTGGGTAGCATGTTCATGGCGCGGGGCCTGTGCTACGGTGTGACCGGTGGCTGGCCGGTGCGCGGGTTGCCGCAGGCCTTCCGTAACCTGGGCCAATACGATATCCCTATTGCCGGCCTCGGAGTGCCTTTACCGCTTATCTTCATGCTCGTCTTCGCCGCGCTCACGTCCATCTTCCTCACGCGCACAGTGTGGGGCTACCGCATCTACGCCGTGGGAGGCAACGAGATGGCCACTGCCCTGTCGGGCATCAACACCGACCGGGTCAAGATCATGGTCTACTCCCTCTCCGGCCTGCTGACCGGCATCGGCGGGGTGCTCATGACCGCGCGCCTCGGTGTGGCAGCGCCAACGGCTGCTGCTGGCTACGAACTGGACGTCATCGCCGCCGTAGTGGTAGGCGGCACCAGTCTGGCCGGCGGCGAGGGCACCATCCTCGGCGTACTCATCGGTGCGGCCATCATGCAGGTCCTGCGCAATGGGCTGGTGCTGATGGGCGTTTCCGCCTACTGGCTCCAGGCCGTGCAGGGATTGGTCATCGTGGTCGCCATCATGCTCGACCAACTCCGCAAATGGAGACGATAACCTTCACGTGGGCAAAAACCAGGCCCAATGCGGCGGGTGAGGGCTCCCAAGACCAGAGCATGCATAGTTTTTTCTCTGCGCCCTCGGCGGTGAAATCCTGACTCATTTTTTGGTGTGTGAGACGTCTGGTAAGTTCTCCGTGCGAAACACGTAGCGGCGGGCGACTCTGCCCATCGGGAAAAGTGGGCACCCTTCGTCTACGCTCAGGGCGCAGCCCTTCGTCTCCGCCCCGCGACTCCACTCGGGACGGGCTCAGGGCACGACAACGGGCCGCCGCTACGTTTTGTACCGGAAACCAGTAAAGCTAAAATCAGGAGGAAGGGACATGGCCCTAAAAGACATTCGCAATCAAGCAATACGCCGCACGCCGGAGGAACTGGTGAAGCACCTCAACAGCTTCGAGCTGGACCTAAAATTTTCCGCCGGCGTGTGGTACTTTGCCCCCGGAGGCGGGCGTTTCCATGACCGCTACGTGCCGGACCAATCCATCGAAGCTCGACTGGAGGTAGCCGCCCGCCTGGCCGACTACGGCCTCAAAGGCATGGAGGCTCACTACCCCAACGAGATCAACGAGGAAAACCTGGAGGTATGGAAAAGCTTCGTGCGGGACACCGGTATACGAGTAGTAACCGTGGTCCCGCTGCTTTTCTGGGATGCGCAATTCGAGTGGGGCTCCTTATCGTCGCCCATCCCAGAAGTTCGCCAGGCGGCCATCCAGCGCACGATCCGCACCCTGGAACTGAATAAGGAACTGGACACCGACTTCGCCATCGTCTGGCCGGGCATTGACGGCTACGAGAACCCCTTCGGCATGGACCTGGTAGCCGCCCGCGACCGCTTCGCCCAGGGACTGGCCGAAGCCATGGACGCCGTGCCGGGCGTACGGGTCGCCGAGGAGCCCAAACCCTACGAGCCCCGCGGGCATATCTTGTACGGCACTTCCTACGAAGGGCTGCTGTTGGCCCAAAAGGTGGAAAGCCTGCTCCAGAACGAGAAGAACAAGCAACTCCTGGCCGAGGGGCACGTCCTGGTAGGATTGAACCCGGAGATTGGCCACATGCTGATGGGCTACGAGGATTTGCCCTATTCCTTCAGCATGATTATGGAATACGGCCGGCTGGTGCACACCCACTGGAATAGCCAACCTCTGGGCAACTACGACC
>JACIWR010000246.1 GCA_014360845.1 Anaerolineae bacterium | reverse complement strand
ACGGTATTTGGTGTATAATAATGCGTAATCAAGAACGTACTCGCATACTGCTCGTTGACGACGAGCCGACCATACTTTCGCTCCTCAGTCGCACGCTCACCGTGACCGGATACCTGGTGGAGACGGCAGAAAGCGGCGAACAGGCACTGGAGCTGGCCCGCGAGCACAGGTTCGATTTCCTGGTCACGGACTGCTTCCTGCCCGGCATGAGCGGTCTGCGTCTGGCCGAGCTTTTCCTAGAGATACATCCCCAGGCGCGAGTAGTTCTGATGACCGGTCACCGTAGCTGGGAGATCAATGCCGCACTGGAACGCGAGGAGATTATCGGACTGGTGCAAAAGCCGTTCATGCCCAGCGAGTTACTGACGATACTGAATCAGGCGCGGAGCGAGGAAGAGGGCGATCAAGCTTGATCAAGCCCTATCATTTGGGGTAGGGGCAGGTCTTGCACCTGCCCGCCTGGGCGACCGCAAGGGTTCGCCCCTACATTTTGACATTTGGCCTTATTTTGGGGGATGAAGTTCTTCTCTCCAGGGCACGACGATGTACCCATCCACCAGGTTGCCGAAAAGGCGACAACGCTCCGCTCCCCAAAACCAGCAGTAAAGGGCGATATAGGCACAAAACACCGCGTCCAGTAAATCCTCATAGCGTTTCAGCGCTCGTCCCCGCTCTCCTTCTAGCGGGTGCCCAATAATTTCACGCGGCAAACGCAAGGCAGGTTCAGCAGTAGATAAGCTCTCCAGGTAAGACTGGTAGCGGCGCAATTCCGCCCAGCGCAGGGCATAAAGACGGCCTGGGCGGGATTTGTATTGCAATATCCGCTCCAGGCCGAAGAGGACGATCATAGCGGGATGGGGATAGACTTCCATCATCATCCATGCGCCCCTCTGGCGCTCCAGGCTAAGCGGGTGAGCGAAACCATGCCGCTTCAGCAATTCGGCCAGATGCTCACCCCGCAGTCCTCCATATTGCCGCAGACGACGACGATTGGCCGGATGCGTGCCGGCGTGGTAACGCCTGAACACACGAGTGAGTTCCCGGTCACAAGGACGCATGCCCGTCTCGTTGGGGACAATCAGCGGGGCGTCGAAAGCCACCACCGTGCCTCCTTCCCCTGCCTGAGCAAGCAGCCAGGCCACCACGTCGGCATCATCGCTCAGATTATCCCGCCAAGCCACGAGAGAGGCTGTCTTTCCATCCCAGGACAGAGCCGCCCCCGCCGAGGTGTTTCGCGGCGACCAGGCCAGGTCCACACCCAAGAAGCGCATCACCCGGCACCAGAGTCCACCGAGCGAGCGATGACCACGAAGTCCTCGTAGCACCCTTCGCCGGTCTTAACAAACTTGCTGCGCCGCCCTTCTTCCACAAAACCGTGTTTGGCGTAGAAGGGGAAAGCCCTTTCATTGCCGGCTCGCAGCGAGATGTATATCTTCTCCACTCCTTGCTCCCTGGCCCAATGCAGAGCATACTCAAGCATAGCCGAGCCCAGGCCCTGCCCCCGATATTCAGAGACAACCCCCATCATCAGGTCGGCGGTATGCCGGATGTACTCCTCCGCTCCTCGCGCCAGAGCCAGCCAGCCGATGACCCGCCCCTCGTGCACGGCCACGAGCAACAAGTTGCCCCCCTCTTCCACTTGGCGGATGAAAGCGGGGTCCGCCCACTCCGAGCGGTCAAAGCGAGAGCGCAGCATGTATTTCTCCTCGGCGGCCACGCTGTTCAAAGCCGCCAAAAGCGAAGGAGCATCGGCCTCCACCGCCGGGCGCAAGGTCACATGTAAGCCTTTTTTAGTCACAAGGTGCTGTTTTTTCTTCACCAAATCCTCCATTGCAATTCGGTCAGTCCCAATGGACGGCGGCGGACGACCCTGCCCGCCATGCGAACTACTGAGCTTGCTGTTGCTCATCACCCGTCAAGCGCGTCCACAGCACCAGCACGGCGAAAGTCGGCAGGGCCAACATCCGCCGCCAGCGCCACGGTTCGCGCCACAGACGATATAACCACTCCAGTCCAACCCGCCGCATCCAGAGAGGAGCGCGCATCGCCACCCCGGCCACGAAGTCCAGAGCTCCCCCCACGCCTATACCCACCGCTGCGCCACAGCGCGCCAGGTTGCGAGCCAGCCATTTCTCCTGCTGAGGGTGACCGTAAGCGACAAAAAGAATATCGGCGCGCGCCGCGCGGACACGCTCCACGATGGCGTCCTCTTCTTCGACGGCTGGCGAGCCGGCGTAGGTGCCGGCCACCACCAGCCCCGGATAGCGGTCACACAGACGCCTGGCGGCTTCTTCCGCCACGCCAGGGGCCGCCCCCAGCAGGAAGAGGCGATACCCGCGCCGCGAAGCCTGCTCCGCGATGCGCCAGACCCCATCCGAACCGGTCACCCGCTGACGCAGGGAGCACCCCAGGATACGCGCCGCCCACAGCAATCCCACACCGTCTGGCAAACACAGGGCCGCGGTATTCAAAATAGCCCGGAACTCAGCATCGTGACGCGCGGCGATCACGAACTCCGGGTTGACGGTCGCCACCTGGTGCGCGCCACCTGCCGTGATGAAATCATCCAGCCGGGTCAACATCTCATCATAGGTGACATCGTCCACCCACACCCCCAGGATGCGCACCCCCCGGCGTCTTTCATAGAATGATTCTTCACTATCTGGACCCAATAACATCCCCATGTGCCTCGGCCAAATCAAAAGAGCATTTTGACATCTTCGCAATCTAGTACTACAATAGACAAAGATATTGTCAACTCGGTGTTAACTTCTTGCCGTCCAATATCCGGGGGAGAAAAGGAACATGTCCACGCTTTTCACGATCGGCTATGAGAAAAGAACCCAAGAACACTTCTTTTCGGCGCTTGAAAATGCAGGTATTACCGTCGTAGTAGATGTACGCCAGTACCCGCATAGCCGCCGGCAAGGGTTCTCCAAAACAGCACTTCGAGCTAACCTGCTGAGCCGGGGGATTGCCTACTATCACTTTCCGCAACTTGGAAGCCCGCCGCACCTCCGTGCCAAATTACGGCAAACCCACGATTACGCATCTTTCTTCGCTGAATTCGAAGAATATATGTATACTCAGGATACTACCCTCCAAGAGTTAGCCTCTTTGGTGAAAAACGAGACTTGTTGTTTGCTGTGTTACGAAAAAGACCCAGAATACTGCCATCGTAAGCTCATCGCATCTCGTATCCAAACTCTCGATAGCAATGGGTTAAAAGTGTACCATCTATAGTAGAGACATCTGCTCCGCTGAAACCTTGGGTGGATAGAAGAGACCAACGATAATCCAGCTTTGTGGGTGTTTCAACATCGTTCCCACAAAAAAATGGGTGTCCCTTTCATCCCGCATCTGCCTCTCGTACTTCTCCCTCAGTTTCTCTTGCCAATCGTCACCGTATCGTTGGAACCAACTACGGTACGATTGGCATATCTCCCAATCCACCACCTTCATTCGATGGGAGTTACAGTGCGGATCCTCACAACGGAAATGGTAAAAGAAATCATAAGGAATCTTCTCCAATTCTGCAGGGCTGGAGTCTGCATCAAAAAAGCTTTGTTGTCGCAAGCAAGCTAATTCCGCTGGTGTCCAATGGGGAGAAGTAGGTCGAATCTCTAATCTGATGATCTCTTTAGGTCGAATAAACCCCAATGAGCGCCCTCCGGCCTCTCGCGCGGACTGCAAGCTACACATCGAAAGGTCGCGTAGCGGATAGAGAATAGCTTTTCTCTCTGCCCAAGCCTGAGCAGTACCTACCCGTCTTATTACTTGTATAGAGTCCATATCAACTGTGAAACTCTCTGGACGAGGATCGGAGGCCTTGCAGACACGCACCCGCACCCAGGTATATTTACTGAACTGCTGCTCCGAATCCAGAGTGCGAAACTTAACCGGGTATAATCTAATCCATTGTCCATCCCGAGTTATACCGGCAGTGCAACTTGCTTCAACATACTTCCTGCTTGGGTTAGGATAGGCCTTGACAGTGATCATCACCTCTAGCTCACGCCACTTGTTAGCTTGTGAGTGTTCAATCATCTCTGCTCCTCCAACACCTGCAACGTCTCCTCGGCAGCGTTTCGCCACGAGAAGCGCCGTACCTGGACGTATCCCCGCCTGACCAAATCCGCCCGCAGTTCCTCATCAACGAGGGCACGCTCCAGCGCTGCCGCCCAGGCCGCCGTGTCCAGCGGATCCACCAGCAACGCCGCATCACCGGCCACTTCTGGCAACGAGGAGGCATGGCTGCACACCACGGGCACGCCGCAAGCCATGGCCTCCAACACCGGGAAGCCAAATCCCTCGTACAGCGAGGGGAAAGCGAAAACCCTCGCCCCGGAGAGAAGCGCTGGCAGGTCAGCGTCGGCCACATAGCCGGTGAACAATACCCTTTCTGCCAGACCCACCTCCCGCACGCGGGCGAAGATGCTGTCGTAGAGCCAGCCCTTCTGTCCGGCGATGACCAGGCTCACCGTCTCAGACTTCAGGGCTGCGAAGGCTTCGACTAGGCGCACCAGGTTTTTACGCGGGTGGAGAGTGCCGATGTAGAGCACGTATTCGCCGGGGATGCCGTACTTCGCCCGCGCGGTGGCGATGACCGCCTCGTCCATGCGGCGCAGACTCTCATCCACGCCGGGATAGACCACGGTAATGCGCTCTGGGTCGGCACCATACTCGCGTATGAGATCACCCCTGGTAGCCTGAGAATCGGCCAGAATGTGCGTGGCGACGCGAGCATGGTAGCGGGTCGAGAGGTCCAGGTAGAAGCGGTCCAGCGGGCGATGCGCGGTCGGATAATACCGGTATCCCAAATCGTGCACGGTGACCACGGTGCGCTTTGGATGGACCAGGGGCAGGACATGAGCGGGCACGAAGAGCACATCCGGCGACCGGCGTGCCATCTCCCACGAAAGGCGCGCATGGGTCCACAGGCGGGGAAAAGGTATCACCCGTGGCTCCCAGTTCGGGCCGGGGGGGAAAAGCTCCGGTAACGGAGCGCGGTCAAAATAAAGGCGATAGCGGTTGCGCCGGTCCAGAGCCAGCAGGCCCCGGATCAGATGCAAGGCATAGTTTTCAGTCCCTGTGCGTCGGGCGCGCGCTGCGCGACTGGCGTCAATTCCGATGAGCATAGGACCCTATTCTCCCCGCTGCAGATCCCGCAGGGCATCGAGGGTGATGTCCGCGCTGATGGCTCCGTGACGCAGGATGGCCCGGGAGTCCACTTTGCCGCTGTGCAGGGCCTCCAGCGCCGTGGTGAGGGCTGTCGGGTCATCCGTGGTCAGGACCTGGATTTCCATCGCCCTTTCACTCGTCCGTCAACAAGAAGCGCTCAATAGCCACCGCTGCTCCGTCCTCTTCGACCGGGGGAGCGATGTAATCGGCCACGGCTTTCACCTGAGGCACGGCGTTGCCCATCGCTACCCCCAGACCCGCCCAGGCCACCATGTCCGTGTCGTTGCCCTGATCGCCGATGGCCATCACCTCAGAACGGTCCACTCCCAGCCAGGCAGCCAGGCGAGCCAGTGCCTGGCCCTTGGTCGCTTGCAGCGGATTGCCTTCCACAAAGAAGCGATGACTACGCACGACGTGCAAACGACCATCCATGTGCTCGCGTAGCTCTCTTTCGATGCGATCGGCCTCCTCTTCCTCGGCCACGATGATAAACTTGAGCAGTTGGCCCTCGAGGACGGCGGTGAGATCGGGAACCTGACGCACAGAGGTCCCCACCAGCAGCTTGAACATGTCAGGCAGGCGTTGGGTATCGTTCACGAAAATCTGCTCACCCGCGTACACACACAGAGTCCACTGCCGTTCTCGTGCTAGGCCAATGGCCTCTTCGACCAGGTCGCGGGACATGGTCACGGTGTGGAGTACATCACCAGTGACGGGATCGTATATCTTGCCTCCCTGGTAACAGATCAGCGGGGTAGTGATACCCAGCTCGCGGGCATACTGCACCGTGGCCGTGTACTCCCGTCCCGTAGCCAGAGTGACGCGCACCCCCCGCTCCATCGCGCGGCGTATAGCAGTTTTCACACGAGGCGAGAGGACAAAGTCCTCGCCGATTAAGGTGCCGTCGAGATCGGCAGCCAGCAGTTTATACTTCGGGTGGTGAATCATATCCATAAGAAAGTTTCTTCCTGTATGAGTTGGTAGAACAACTGCGCGCAGTTGTCCTAACTCAGCCTAGCCGGAGCCAAGAAGCCTTACCACAAAGGACACAAAGAGCATGAAGGGAACTACGTTTTTCCCCTTGGTGTCCTTGGAGTCCTTTGATGGTTCATCTAGTCACCTGACAGTTTGAAGATGCCATTGCAGAAAGGTGCTCCGCGCCACCCTTGGGGCAGTAGTCATCCTGAGCGGAGTGAGTCCCGCAGCGGCAGCGGAGGGACGAACGTAGTCGAAGGATGACGAAAGAGCGAGCCCCGCATCCTTCGACTCCGCTGCGCTCCGCTCAGGATGCTTTTTCGACTCCGCTGCGCTCCGCTCAGGATGCCCCCTCGTGGCCGCGAGGCTGCT
>JACIWR010000245.1:2369-6586 GCA_014360845.1 Anaerolineae bacterium | reverse complement strand
GAGGCTGGTTCAAGGCCCAGAAGATCTATGCCAATAAAATAGAATGGTATGGAGACAACGAGGGTTTTACGATCTCCACATCCAGAGTGCGTAAGAACGAGGTATCGCTGCTGGTGCGCGCCAGAGCTCTGACGGTGTGCCCTTGGGCCACCAGTTGCTCGGTCAGATGACTGCCCACCAGCCCTGTAGCGCCGGTGACGAAGGCCCGCATGTGGCCCTCCATGATGCAAAAGATGTGGAGTCCTTCCGATTTCGTAGGGCAGGTGGGCCGCTCTGTTGCCCTCATCCCAGGAGGCCCTGCCCAGCAACAGATGTTCGCCAGTTGGGATAGTCTCCCCGCCGAGTCATGGGCAGACCATGACAAACCCCAGGTTGGGTTAAAGAAGACGGCTCTAAGCAGGCGCGGCGTAGCTCGGTTCTATCTCCACCGCTTCCATTTCCGCTTTTCGGAAGGACTCGACGCTAATTCGCGATAACAGAACCAGACCCACTATTGCGGCGACGGTTTCCAGCCCGAACACCGTACCGAAGGCTGTGAGATAGCTGTTGCTCAGGGCGAAGACCCTATCCACCAACACACCTCCCAGGAAATTACCCACGACCTCGGCTAGCTGGTGGGCGATAGTCCAGGCTCCCATCAGCAGCCCCGCTTGCTCAGGAGTGGTGAAATCCACCATCAGGCTCAACATCCCCGCCGCGCTGATGCCGCTCCCCAGGCCCAGGAGGAAGACCATCCCGATGAAGAGCCCCGGCTGAGCTATACCGCCGGCTATAATCAGCCCGATGAAGGTCAGGGCCACGATCGTCAGCCCGATGTTGGTCACCGGTTTTCGCCCCAAACGGTTGACCAAAAACATGCCGCTGAACATCAAGGCCACCAGGGTGCCCGTGCCCCAGTACATGTTCAGGCGAGTCGTCTGGCCGACCGACATGTTGAACAGTTTAGCTCCGTAGGGTTCCAGGAAAATATCCTGGCTCAATGTGGACAGGAAAGCGGCGCTGATGAAGAACAGAAAGAGGCGTGTCTGCGGGTTCCGGAAAGTGAGCTTGAGAGTCGTCCCGAAAGACAACTGGCGCACACGATGGCTGATCGCTTCAACCTTTTCTCCTCTGGGTTCCACACCCAGGCAGGCCAGAAAGGTCAGCACGATGGCGAGCAGCCCGGACCCGGCGGCAATGGTGAGCAATCTACTGGGGCTGTAAGGGTCTATCAGTCGTCCTAGACCCACGCTGCCGCCTATGATGCCGAAGATGAAGGCCGATTGGAGCGTGGCCATGGCCCGCGGACGTTGCTTCTCGTCGAACACATCGGCGATCAGGGCCTGAAAGGTGGTCGCCATGGCATTTTTGCCCATGCCATAACCCAGGAAGGCGGTCACTGTGATCAGGGTTCCCCATAGGGCGGCACGTGGGATCCACAAAGCTCCCAGGATACCGCTAAGCACCCCGACTACGGAGAGAGCCATCCCGCTGAGGATGTAGGGTAAACGACGATAGCCCAGGATGGGATGGCTGTCAGAGAGATAGCCCAGCCACAGGCGTGCCGGTGAGACGATGGAGGGGATGGCCAGCAGAAAGCCGATTAATGTGGCGGGCAAGCCCATCTCGGCGAACATGACCCGGTTAAGGACACCGAGTACCAGCACGCTCACCAGGCCAAAACCTAACTGGAACAATGCCATGCGTAGGATCAGCAGCATATTGTGCATTTTTTTACTCCTTGTCATGCTCGCTTTTGGGTTTGTCCTTGAAGAGGCCGAACCGTTTTGCCATCCTGTACATTCCCCGTCCCATGGCCGTGTATTGCATTGTCACCGACAGGTCTATATCTTTGCGCTCGCGTCGGAAGTGGATGTACTGTCTCAACTCCGGTATTATGGATAGTAAGAAGAAAACATTAGCCACTATGGCGTAGACCACATGCCAGAGGTCATAGGTGCGAAACCAAAGCCAGGGAATAATCAGCCACAGCCCGCCCATATAAGCCACCAGGACGTCCTTGAAGACGAACATGCCAAGGAAGGCCCCCAGCAGTGAAGTGGCGAATACCCCGATCCAATCAATGGCGAACATGCCGCCGTACATGGCCGAGAGGCCGCGCCCGCCCTTGAAGCGATGATAGACAGGCCAGATGTGCCCTGCCATGCCCATAGCGGCAGCGACCAGAAAATAGGGCTTGCCGGGATATGCCAGTCGGAAAGCCAGAGTAGGGAGCGCTACTTTGAGCATGTCTAGGACCACGGTGAGAAAGCCGTACTTGGGTCCGAGGTGCATTGAAACGGTAGTAGCGCTAACCGAACCCATGTCTACTTTCTCTTCGCTGTCGGGGATGGGTATTTCGGTTTTGGTCAAATCTTCGTGGGGTGCGACGATCCTGCCGACTATTCTGGCGAACGAGATGGAGCCGGCCAGGTAGCCGACGACGGCAGCGAGGAGCGCAAGTGAAGGGTTCATTTTGATCACTCCTTGTCAGGAAAGCACGTGTTTGAGGTATACTCTACCGTTATTGCCGTCAACAGTGATGGGTTGTCCGTCCTTGACCAGATGGGTTACTTTTTTGACGTTGACCACCGCCGGCAGACCGTATTCGCGGGCCACGATAGCGCTGTGAGACAATTGTCCGCCCGTCTCGGCAACGACACCGCCAATCCCGGAGAACAAGGGAGTCCAGCCCACATCGGTGAAGGGGACGACCAGGATGTCGTCTTTGGTCAGGGTGGTTGGCGCTTCAGAGGGATCGAAGATAACGCGGGCATAGCCCTGGGCGCAGCCCGAGCTGCCACTGATGCCAACCAGACACTCCAGGTCTTCAGCGGGGGTGATGGGGTGGGTGGGCACGTAATCACCGCAAATTGTGTCGGGCAGTTCGATCAGGGCGTCGGCTTCCATTTCCTCTCGCCGTGTGACCACCAGGCTCTTGGCCGTCTCGGCGTCCAGTTCTCCCGCCACCAATTGTTTCAGTTCGTCGTACATCAAATAGAAAATATCTTCGGCTTGTTCCAGATCACCGCGGGCGGTGAGCCGATTACCGAGAGCCAGGAATATGCGCCGCATTTGGTAGGAATCCTCGGACATCAGCAGGCTGCTGCGCTCTCGCAAGTCAATGTAAGTGATGGTGGAGGCCAACAGACGATCGAAGAACCAGCGTTGCAGCCAGTTCAGGTGGGCGCGGACTCGCTGGCGGGCTTCTTCGCGGATGGCTTCGACGTTCTCCGTCACCGGCTCCATGGGGTTGGCCGCCGCCCGCCCTATGGCGTGCCAGATGAGGGTGGGGTTCTCGGCCCACGGCGTGCGGGAGAAGTCCGTTCCATTGGTGCTGAGGAAGCCGTAGCGTTCCAGGAGGGTATCAACCTGACGCACCAATGCCCGCCCCTCGGCTGAGGTGGAAAGGGCTTCGCGGATTGTTTGGTCATCTTTTTCGGTCAGCAGTCGTTGCAGGTCGGGATCCAATGCTCGTGCCTGTTTCGCCAGTTTGTGTAGCTCACTATTGGGTTCTAGGGCTTTCAGGCCCACCAGCCCCCGGATAAGGTCACTCGGTACCACATCTGGCGCCCATTTTTCCACCACTTGGCACAACAGTCTATTGCGCATCTGCATATTCAGGGGGCCGATGAAGGTGAACCATTGGGTTTCACTGTGGAGCTTTGCCAGTTCCTCAAACTGCGCCAGCAATGCCTCGGGCTCTTGGGACGACCAATCGGCCTTGCGGTAATATTCCAAGTCTTGCTCGTGGCGTTCTATAAAGGCGGAGATTTCATCGGCGACTCTCGAGTGTCGCCAGGCAAATTTTAGGACGCGGAGCATTGAGCGCAGCATCTTGAGGTTCATCGGGGGATGTCGCCGCTCGGCCCTTTCGTCTCGGCTCATCATTTCGAAGAAGTTGGCCGGCATACCCACCCGCTCGAACAGTTCACCCATCATGGTGTTGTTAGCGTAAATTCGGGAGTGAATACGCTTGATCAGTAAACTGAAGTCAATATCATTGGGGCCGAGCAAGGCGGTGAACATTCGCCCGAAGACGTTTCGCATCATTGCCGTGGTGTTGGTGGACCATACCAGGGGTTTGATGAGGCCGGGCACCATCTCCGAGACCATGCGGTTGGAGTAGATATTGCGGCCTATAAGAGAGGTGATGGGGCGGCTCTGGAGAAGGTGGAAATGGCTACCGTCCCATGCCCACTCCACATCTTGTGGGGTTTTCATCAGGCTGGCGACTT
>JACIWR010000245.1:0-2359 GCA_014360845.1 Anaerolineae bacterium | reverse complement strand
CGGCCAGGCGGAGGACCTGAGGCTCTTGCAGGATTGGGGCTTCTGCCTCGGCGGGTGTAGCTTCGACGAGTACCCCGCGAGCATCCACCACATAGCGATCAGGTTGGACCAGGCCCTGGACCAAGGCTTCGCCCAGGCCACGCGTGGCTTCGATGATGACACAGGATTGGCCCGTCATGGGGTCTGCACTGAAGGCCACGCCTGCAGCTTGCGCCTCTACCATCTGCTGTACCACCACTGCTATGGCAAAGGATTCCAGCAACAGGTCCAGGGAGACGGCTTCGCGTTCACTCAGGTAGTTCAACAGTCGCCAGTTGAAGACCGAGGCCCAGCAAGTTTTTACAGCGTGGAGAAGTTCTTGCTCTCCTTCCACGTTCAAGACGGTATCGAGTTGTCCTGCGAAGGAGGCTGTGCAAGCGTCTTCACCCACCATGGAGGAGCGGACGGCCACCGGTCCTCCCAGTTTTCGGTAAGCTTGGATGATAGGGGCGGATAACTGGTCTGGAATGTGACAGGCGGTGAGCAGTTCACGGATGCGCTCTACGTCGTTCTTGCTCCATTCCTCTCGCCGGGTCAGCACTTCAATGCCGAAAGCGGCCAGGAAGTCCTGAAAGGCTTGGGCGGTGATCACAAAGCCTGGGGGAACGTTAAAGCCACGGCGCTGCAACTGGGCCAAACTGGCTCCCTTGCCGCCAGCAACGGAAGTGGATAGCAGGGTCTTGTCTTTCAGGGGTTTCACGTAGGGGTTCATCGCTGACCTCCTTGGATGGGGGTATCGCTGCTGGGCCGACGAAAGCGCGCGAGGAGTTGTTTGACTCGATCTCCGTGGGGCATTACGTCCAAAACACTCAGATTTCTCACGGCTTCCATATCTATGCCGGCTTTCATCTGTTCACGATACATCTTTATCTCCGGGATCATGCTAATCATGTAGATGACGTTGATGGCCACGGCGTAAAGCACGTGCTCCAGGCTGCGGGTCCGAAACCAGAGCCAGGGAATCACGGACAAAAGGGCGGTGAGGAATCCGAAAAATACTTGGCGGGTGATGATCATAAAAGCGAGACTGGCGAGAAAAGAGACGGGCACACTGGTCCAGTCTATGACGAACAGGCTACCATAGGTGGGGGAGAAGCCCCGTCCGCCGCGAAAGCGATTGAAGAGCGGCCAATTGTGCCCGATCACGGCTGCGACGGCTATGATCAGAAAATAAGGGGCTTGGGGGTAGAGAAGTTTAAATGCCAGAGTCGGGACGGCGGCTTTGGCCATGTCTAGCAGGCTACACAGCATGCCCAGGGGCTTGGACACGGCAAAAGACAAGGTGGTAGCGCTGACGTTGGTCATCACCACTTTGATCCCCTCAGAGTAGGTGACTTCAGTGTGTCCCAAATCTACGCCAGGGGCGAAGATTCTGGCCAGCAAAGCGGCGAAGGAAATAGAGCCCAAAAGGTAGCCGACGACCGCGGCCGCAAGGGCGATCCATAAATTCATGATGACCTCCTGAGATGCTGGTCCTCGGAAGATACTTATTGCCGTATCTTCTCAATAATTTGGGGTAGGGGCAGGTCTTGCACCTGCCCGCCTGGGCGACCGCAAGGGTTCGCCCCTACATTTTGAGAAGATACTTATTGCCAGTCCTTACACACCAGGGGCAAATAGCATTTCTCTAAGGGTGGTTCTGGTTCTACCGTCTCGGTAGGGGGCGGGGCAGGAGTAGGTTCTACTGTGACCGTCACCTCGGGGGTGACTGTCACTTCGGGAGGCCCCTCTCCCTGCGTGGTGGCGCTCACCTCGTCCGAAAGCTGATGCTCATTGCCTGCTGCATCGCGGCTGCACAGGGTGTAAAAGTACGTCTCCCCTCCGGCCAGACCCTCATCCAGGTGATTGTTTGTGGCTCCGGTGTGAATTTGGGGCTCAGAAGGGTAGCTTTGCCCGCTCTGGCGGCGATAGGCGTTGTATCCGGCGATGATGGGATGGTCGTATAGCTCCCACTCCAGGAGCACGGCTTTATATTGGCCGGTGGCGGTCACGTTCCGCGGCGCGGTGTCTACCAGGCGTTCGATGAGGTTATCGTCAATGTCTTCGTCCGCTTCTGAGCCATACAGATAATCGTAGTAGTCCGTATCGTAGTGCAGGTAGTAGTTGAACCAGGCAGTCATGTACTTTTGAGTCAACTCGGTTCTGGCTGGGTTTGTGTCCCCGTCGCAGACCCAACTGCAGAACATATTGCCCGGAGACATGAAATCGCAGTGGCTGGCCCCCACGATGAAAAACGTCGCCTTGTGTACTGAGCCGATATAGGGGTATATCTCGGCGTAATCAGCTTCGGAGTTGCAGTTGCTGCCCGGCGCTCCCAGAA
>JACIWR010000244.1 GCA_014360845.1 Anaerolineae bacterium | reverse complement strand
TTTATAACCGCACGGTGCAACGGGCCGCTCAACTGGCCCACCACATGCAAAAGCAGGGACTGCGTTCTCCCGTCACCTGGGGACAGAGCAACCAGAACTCTGGCTAGCCTTTCGTGCGTGCTGGCCGCGCTTGGCTTTGTGGTCGGTGGAATAGGAATGCTCGTGAGGCTGGCCTGGTGGCGCCCGGTGATCATAGCTTCGGCCATGTTTTCTGCGGTGCTCTTTCTTCTTTGCTGGGACGGAAAACCGCAGAGGATGGACGACAAGGGCGGGATTGGCATTCTCATCAATTTGGCGATTCTGATCTCACTGCTTGTATTGCAGTGGCCTTCTTTGTAACGCAACAGGCCCGTAGGTTGGGTTGAGGCACAGCCGCAACCAAACCTACGGGCCGGCCTCACGCACAACCCCCGTGGTCAGAGCGCGGTGCGCAACGAGCGCTACACTTCCACCATGGCGTGGACTATTTCCTCTCAGGTCTCTAGCATCTGCTCGCAGGCGGCGCGCATCACCTCGATTGGGGCCGTCACGCCGGTCCACATTTCGAAAGCCAGCGCGCCCTGATGAATGAGCATCCCCAGCCCGCCGACAGCCCTGGCGCCAGCAGCCCGGGCCTGGGCCAGCAAGCGAGTCTCCATTGGATTGTACACCAGGTCGTAGACGGTCCAGTGGGAGGGCATGGGGAGTGAGTCCGGCCAGGGAGAGGCATCGCTCTGGGGCCACATGCCGACGGAAGTCGCGTTGACCAGCAGGTCGAAGTCGCTCAGCTCCAGATCGCTCAAAGTGGTAGTGATCGGCACCCAGGTGACGGGAGAACGCAGTCCCTGCTTTTGCATGTGGTGGGCCAGTTGAGCGGCCCGTTGCACCGTGCGGTTATAAATGGCGACGCTACAACCGGCCCCGGCCAGGGCGTAAACCACGGCTCGGGCCGCGCCGCCAGCACCTAAGACCAGAGCGCGTCGGCCGGCCGGTTCGAAGCCGGCCTCTCGCAGCGCGGCCAGGAATCCGTCGGCGTCGGTATTGTGGCCGATCAAGCGGCCCTCCTGGATGACGATGGTGTTCACCGCACCGATGGCCCGGGCACTGTCGGCTATTTCGTCCATGTAGGGTATCACCGCCTGCTTGTGGGGCACGGTGACGTTGGCGCCCCGGTAACCCTGCTTTTTCAGTCGGGACAGTGTTGCTTGCACCGCGCCTGGTGGCGTAGGCAGCAGGCCGTAATGCCAGTTCATCCCCAGGGCCGCGAAGGCGGCGTTATGCATCGCTGGCGAGAGACTGTGTTCCACCGGCCAGCCGATTAGACCGACTAATTGTGTAGGTTCATCAATCGTGTGGTATATCATGGGGCGCTCCTCCTTCTTGATGGTTGGTGAGGCGGGTTGCGTATACGCGCCTTGCGGTACGCACCACGTGCTGCGCAAGGCCTCACTAACTCCTCGCATTATCCGGACGAAACCCGGAAATGAGTCGCCAATGCATTCCGCATTCTCGATAACTGTCTCTCCTTCTGCGATCAGCCCGGCCACGGCCAGGGCCATGGCTAGGCGATGGTCGTTGTGGCTGTCTACCCTCGTGCCGTACAGGGGGGTTGGCCCTTCGATGAGAAAGCCATCGGGCAGTGGCTCGATGCGAGCTCCCAGGGCCCGCAGCTCGGCGACGACGGTGGCGATGCGGTCGCTCTCTTTGACACGCAGTTCTGCCGCGTCGCGCACGATGGTGATGCCGTGGGCCTGGGTGGCAGCGACGGCCAGCACCGGGAACTCATCAATCATGCGCACCACAGTCTCGCCCTTTACCTGAATCCCCCTCAGCTCCGAGGCACGCACTGTCACCGCGGCCACCGGCTCGTTTCCCTGTTCGCCTGCCCGGCTCAGGGTGATGTCGGCTCCCATTGCCTGCAGCACGTCCAGGAGGCCGGTGCGGGTAGGATTGACGCCCACGTTTTCAACGGTGATCTCAGAGCCGGGCACCAGCGTGGCCGCTACCAGCAAAAAGGCCGCCGAGGAAAAATCACCTGGGATGGTGATGGAAAGAGGCGCCAGAGGGAAGAGGGGCGGGGAGAGGGCTACGGTCAGATTGTCCATGATGATGGGCGCGCCCATGGCGGCCAGCATACGCTCGGTGTGGTCGCGGGCCGGCCCCGGCTGACGGACGACGGTCGGGCCGTCGGCGTAGAGTCCGGCCAGTAGCAGGGCGCTTTTGACCTGGGCGCTGGCCACAGGCAAGGTATGATCGCTGCCATGCAAAGGACGTCCAGCAACGGTGAGG
This sequence comes from Anaerolineae bacterium, assembly GCA_014360845.1. Taxonomy (GTDB): domain Bacteria; phylum Chloroflexota; class Anaerolineae; order JACIWR01; family JACIWR01; genus JACIWR01. Next base: position 4,357 of record JACIWR010000244.1, on the reverse strand, counting down.
GGGGCGTGACCGTCGGTGTCCCTTATCTCGGCACCCATGCGGCGGAGCGGCTCGACGACGCGGCGCATAGGGCGACGGAGCAACTGCGGATCGCCGGTAAGGATGCTCTGGAAAGGCTGACCGGCTAGGATGCCCGTCAGCAGGCGCATGGTTGTGCCGGAGCGGACGCAGTTCAGCGGCGCGGTGGGCCCTCGCAATCCGTGTAGCCCACGCCCTTGAACAAGGAGTGTGGAGGCCCCCCCTTCTGGGCGGGGAGACGGGACAGGGGTGATCTCAACTCCCAGGGCTCGCAGGCAATCCAGAGTGGCCAGGCAGTCACCGCAGGCCGGAAAGCCGCTGATATGGCTTGTGCCTTGGGCCAGAGCGCCGAGCAGCAGTGCCCGGTGGGCGATGGATTTGTCGCCGGGGACGCGGACGCGCCCCCGCAGCGGTGCGCCGGGATGTACTGTCAATTGGCTCATGATTTTTCACCTCTCGTAGGTCGGGTTGCCAACCCGACCTACTGGGTGGCCGAATACTCGATCAATGGCTTCGCTCACTGCCCCGTAGTCGGCGGGCAGTTCCAGTGGCGGGTTGGCGTGTCGGGGGATAACCGCCTCAAGGGTCCGGTCGTGATAGCCCACTTTGAAGTTGGTGAACTTGAGGCCGTGGGCTGTGGAGATGACGATGACCCGCTCGGAAGATTTGATCACCCCACGCTTGATGAGCTTGAGGAGCGCCGCCAGGGCGACGCCGGTGTGGGGGCAACAATACATCCCCGTGCGGTCGGCGCGGGCCGCGGCGTTGGCCAACTCATCCTCACTGGCCTGCTCGACGATGCCCTCAAAGGCCCGCAGGACCTTCACCGCTCGCTCATAGCTGACCGGATCGCCGATTTGGATGGCGCTGGCCAGTGTTTTCTGAGCCTTGACCGGTCGGTATTCCTGGAAACCGGTCAGATAGCTCAGGTAGAGGGGATTGGCCCGTTCCGCCTGGGCGCAGACGATGCGCGGCAGCCGGTCAATCAGCCCCAGCTCGCGCATCATCAGCAGGCCCTTGCCCAGGGCGCTGACGTTGCCCAGGTTGCCGGCGGGGATGATGATCCAGTCGGGCACTTCCCAATCGAATTGCTGGACGATCTCGATGCCCACCGTCTTCTGGCCCTCCATGCGCAACGAGTTCATCGAGTTGGCCAAGTAGATGGTGGGGTCGGTGGTGAGTTCTTGCACGATGCGCATACAGCCGTCGAAGTCGGTGTCGAGGGCCAACACCAGAGCGCCGTTGGCGATGGGCTGTACCAGTTGCGCGGTGGAGACCTTGCCCCGAGGCAGCAAGATGACGGCGGGGATGCCGGCCGCGGCAGCGTAGGCGGCCAGCGCCGCTGATGTATCCCCCGTGGAGGCGCAGGCCACGGCGCGGATGGGTTTGCCGTCGGCCATCATCTGCTTCACCACCGAGACCAGCACCGTCATTCCCAGGTCTTTGAACGACCCGGTGTGGCTGTTGCCGCACAACTTGACCCACAGGTCCGGCACGCCGATCTCTTTGCCCAGCCGCTCGGCCCAGAAGCAGTTGGTGTGACCTTCGTACATGGAGACGACATTCTCGTTCTCCACCAGGGGGCAGACCCACTCCTTCTTGCCCCACACCCCGCTGCCGTAGGGCCACTGGTTGGTCCGGGTGCGTTGCTCGAAGAGTTGCTTCCATTCGTCAGGGCTGCGATTTTTCAGCGCCTCCAGGTCGTGTTCCACGTCCAGCAGGCCTCCGCAGTCCTCACAACGGTAGACGACGTCGTAGATGGAGTAGCGGCGGCCACAGCCGCGAATGCATTCGAACCAGCAATTGTAAGACATCGCTCAACCTCCCACAGCGTGAGTCTCGGTGCGGTGGATGGCCTCATAGCCCTGGGAGGCCAGGTCCTCCGTCGGGACGGAGGCCTCATCGGGCTTGTCCGAAAGGCCGAAAAGCAACGCTCCCTGTTCTCGCCAGTGTAGCGCTATCTCCCGCACCTCCTGGGTGATGACGATTTCCTCCCGCAGCAGTCTCTCGACCGGGGTACTGTCCTCCAGGTAGCCCATCCGCCCCACGGTGGTCTGGTACTCGTTGTAGCGGAAGGCTTTGAAGGGGGTGGGATCGCCTTGTTGGGCGAGAGCGTACACGCTGCTGTGGATGTGGCGCAGGTGAGTTGGCAGCTCGTCGGCGCGGCTTTCCACCTCGGCGATGAACTGCGCGAAGCTTCTCATCCGTCCGGCACGCACTTCCTCCACCAGGGGCTCCAGAGAATAGAGGCCGCTGCCCAGAATCAGGCAGATGTAAGCCAGGTAATCCTGGTTGTCGGCGGTGAAGGGGTGGAACTCGGGCTGATTGAGGCGATTGTAGGCCACCTGGAAGCTCTGAGGGTCGAAGTCATCTCCCAGCAGGCCGCCCACGGTACGACGCACGGCTTCCACCCGGGCCCGGTCAATGACGTGATCGTTGCGTCCCCGCGCTCCCAGGGCCGTTTTGTCCAAATCCACGATCACCGCCGTCCGCTCGTCCGGCGGACAGCCCTGCTCCCGACAGAAGCGCTCGAAGTCGGCGAGGGCGGCCCAGCGGTTGGCCAGATAGAGAGTGCCCACCTCTTGCCGGACGATTTCCGCCTGCGCCGGCTCTGGTTTCTCGGTTCCGATGAAGGCCAGGCCTGGCCAGTCACCGGCGCGGCAGATGTTGGTGAAGGCCGTGCCGTCGTTCAACCTGGTGTCGCCCAGATAGATCAGCCGCTCGAGGGGCGTGCTGGGCGCATCCAGTGCCCGCGCCTGGCGCAGCAGGTGGACGATGACCTGAGCATACTCTGGCGCACTTTTGCGGGGGATCAACCCCTGGGGCAGCCCTATCTGCGGGCGAATCTCCGCCAGCGGCGGGAGCCGGGGATCGGCCGGCACCAGGTTGCGGTAGACGACCAGGTCGCCCAGGAACTCATAGACGGATGTGCGGTCATAGATTTTCATGGCGGTTTCTCCCCTTTATGAAACGTGAAGCATGAAGCGTGAAAACGTCATTCGACATAGCCGGCAGCGACCAACAGCTCGGCGTTCATGATGGCCCCACTGGCCGCGCCGCGCAGGGTATTGTGCGAGACGGTGACCAGACGCAGGTCCAGCAGTGGGCAGGGGCGCACTCGTCCCACGGTGATGGCCATGCCGCCCATGGCGTCCCGGTCACGACGGGGCTGGGGGCGGTCCGGTTCGGGGCGGACGAGAATGGGATGCTCCGGCGCACTGGGCAGCTTGCGCACTACCTCTGGACCGCGAAAATCGGCCAGCACCGCCACTGCCTCCTCAACGCTCGGCGTTTTCTCGAAACCCACTGAAAGACAGATGGTGTGTCCGTCCAGTACCGGCACGCGGTTGGCTTGGGCGCTGATGGCAATGTCGGCGGCGATACGTTTCCCGTTCTCCATCCGGCCCAACAGCAGCCGTGTCTCACTTTCGATTTTCTCCTCCTCACCGCCGATGTAGGGCACTATGTTACCCAGGATGTCGAGGGAGGCCACGCCAGGGTAGCCCGCCCCGGAGATGGCCTGCATCGAGACGGCGAAGACCCGGCGCAGTCCGAAGGCGTCATCCAGCGGCTTCAGGGGCAGGACGACGCCCGTCGTCGTGCAGTTGGGGCTGGTGACGATCAGGCCGGACCAACCCCGCTCGGCTCGCTGGCGGGGGATCATGGTCACGTGGTCGGCGTTGACTTCGGGGATGAGCAGGGGCACATAGGGCTCCTGCCGGTATGCTGAAGCATTGGAACAGACGGCGTAGCCGGCCCGGGCGAAAGCCGGCTCGACCTGGCGGGCTATCTCAGAGGGCAGGGCCGAAAAGACGATTTTCGCCGGCAGGTCCGGTTTCAGTGGCCGGATGGTCATCTCGGCCACGGCCGGCGGCGGGTCGCCGGGGATGACCCACCTGACCGCCTCGGCATAACGCTGGCCCGCACTTCGCTCGGAAGCGGCCAGGGCGGCGATCTCGAACCAGGGGTGATCGGCCAGCAGTTGGATGAAACGTTGCCCCACAGCGCCTGTAGCGCCCAGAATAGCGACGGGAATCCTAGCCATTGGCGATCACCTCCTCGTGGAGCTGTCGTACCGCGTTGGCCGCGTCGTTGGCGGCGACGACAATGGAGATGCTGCACTCGGATGAGCCTTGGGCGATGGCGATGACGTTGATGTTGGCCCGGCCCAAAGCACCGAAGATGCGGGCGGCGATGCCCGGAGTGCCGCGCATACCCGAGCCCACAGCAGTCACAATGACCACATCATCCAGCGCCCACACCCGGTCCACATCCCGTCGGGCCAGTTCCAGGGCCATTTCTTCTTCGATGGCGCGGATGACCGGAGGCGCGGTCTCGG
>JACIWR010000243.1 GCA_014360845.1 Anaerolineae bacterium | reverse complement strand
CGCTCTCACGGAGCTGAACTCCGCGAGAGCCCACGAGATCAGGAAGAGCCCCGCACCCCAGAAGTGCGCCCTTGGCACAAGTGTGGTATAATTTCCCCCAGCCCCCGGTAACGTTATCCGCAAGGAGCGAACCTGCTGTACAAGGAGGAATGACCCATGCGCAAACTGGACATCGTGCTCATTGTGCTGGTGGTGACAACGCTGATCTTGAACGGCGTGCTGTTGGCGGGGAGTGGATTGCTCCTGCAACGGGTGCTGAAACTGCGACGAGCAGCCCTGAGCATGTTGGACCAGACGACGGAGGGTCTGGCCGTGCTGGGGAATGAGCGCGTAGAGTATCCAGTGCACATCCAGCAGGAGGTGCCGGTGGTAGCCGATGTGCCTTTCAATCAGACGATGGAAGTGCCACTGCACACTACGGTGCCCATCTCCTTCACCGCCGTGGTGCCGGTAGACCTGATGTTGACCACGGTGGAGATGGAGATTCCCATTGACCTCGACGTGCCGCTAGACCTGGAGGTGCCGGTGACCATCTCACAGACGGTGCACATCTCGACCACTGTGCCTCTGGACATGGATGTGCCGGTGACGATTGATTTGGCTCAGACGCCGTTGTACGGATACCTGGAGCGTTTTCGGAAGGGGCTGGAGCGCCTGCGCGATGCATTGTAAGCTTGCCCACCACCTGGCATGCGCGCTATTGAACCGATCGCTTGCCCCCTTGACAATTTATCTGAGAGAGTGTATAGTTCTCTCCGAGAGCCGCCGTGGCCGGCCCGACACCAGGCTGCAGGCCGACCCAGCGCAGGGTTGAAAGCCAGCCCGGCACCGGCTCTTCAGGCCGGTGCTGTCAGCTAATACACAAAGGGGTGGTTATCATGGATGAACGGACGCTCTTTCGCCACATCTTAGTCCCCACCGATGGGTCTCAATCCTCGGTGGCCGCCGCCCGACTGGGCGTGAGATTGGCCGTCTTGCACAGGGCCCGCATCACCTTCGTCTACGTCGTAGACGATACCGTCGTCGAGGATTTGGCCGGTGCGTCGGGACGGGTGGCCCAACAGGTGCAAAGCGAGCTAGAGGCTACCGGCAAGCGCTATCTGGACTACCTGTCCCGCCTGGCAGCAGACGCCGGATTGACCTCGAACCAGGTCATCCGGCACGGCATGCCCTACACTGAGATCGCAGACCTGGCTCAAGAGGAAGGGGCCGACTTGATAGTCATCGGACAGGTGGGACGCCATGGTCCCCGCCGTGTCCTCATCGGCAGCGTCACAGAACGAGTCATCGAGCGCGCTCCCTGTCCGGTGCTGGTGGTGAAATAAAAGGCGCTCTTGCTCAGGTGGCCTCCAGCGCCTCGCGCACTGCTTGATGATCACTCCACGGATACTCTGTGGTGCCGAAGCACATGGATTGTTCGTGTCCCTTGCCGGTGACAATCACCAGGTCACCGGGGCGAGCCAGGCGCACGGCAAAGGCGATCGCCTCAGCCCGATCGCCAATGCGCCAGTAATCCTCCCCCTCGCGCCGTCCCGCCCTTTCACACCCAACCGCAATCTGGGCCATGATGTCGTGCAGGTCCTCAGTGCGGGGGTCCTCGGCGGTGATGACTATGCGGTCAGCCAGCCGCCCGGCAATCTCGCCCATGATGGGACGTTTGGCCCTGTCGCGTAATCCTGCGCAGCCGAAGACCACAATGACCCGTCCCGGTGTCAGCTCGCGCACCGTCTCCAGGGCGCGCTGCAAGGAGTTAGGTGTGTGGGCGAAATCTACCATCACAGTGAAGGGCTGGCCCAGGTCAATGCGCTCCATGCGACCTACCACTCCCCTCACAGCCTCGATCCCTCGCTGTATGGCCGGAAACGGCACCCCCTGTGAGATGCCCACGGCGATGGCGGCCAGGATGTTGTAGACGTTGTAGCGGCCAATCAACGGGCTGCGCACTGCCAGGTCCCCACCCGGTGTGTGAGCGATGAAGGTAAGCCCCTCAGGCGTGCTGGACACTTCCCCGGCCGTCACGTCGGCGGGAGATTCCAGCCCGTAGGTCAAATGCACGTCGGTGGGGATGGGGCGCAGGTGATGGAAAGAGCTATCATCAGCATTGAGCACGGCCACCTTAGCCGTCCCCGGCTTGCGATAAGATGTGGACAGCGCGTGGAACAGGCGGCTTTTGGCTTCCAGGTAAGCCTGATAGGTGCCGTGGTAATCCAGGTGCTCGTGGGTAACGTTGGTCACCACGGCCACATCAAAGTCGCAGGCCGTCACCCGGTGCTGATCCAGGCCGTGGGAGGTGACCTCCAGCACGGCGTATTCTGTGCCCGCTTCTGCCATCTGGGCCAGAAAACGCTGCACCTCGGGCGCGTCGGGGGTGGTGGTGTGCAACCCGGTATCGTAGGCCATACCGCCGATCAGAGCGTTGACCGTGCTGACCATGCCCGTCTTGTGGCCGGCGGCCATCAAAACGGAATGAATCAAATTGACGGTGGTGGTTTTGCCGTCCGTGCCGGTGACACCGACAACACGCATCCGTCGCGTGGGATGACCGTACCAGGCGGCGGCCAGATAAGCCAGGGCCGCGCGCGAGTCGGGGACGATGACCCAAGGGACGCCGGGGCTGTCGGGGTGGATAGATTCCCTTTCTGCGACGACGGCAACGGCTCCGCGCTCGAGAGCCTGGGGGATGAAATCGTGCCCGTCGGCGGTCAATCCTCTGATAGCGACGAAAAGCTCACCGGGCCGTACTTGTCGCGAGTCGGAGGTCAGACCCCGCACGGTCACATTCTGATCGCCGTGGATCTTTTTTTCCGGCAGAGCGGACAAAAGTTGAGAAAGTTGCATCTTACCTCAGGTGGGGAGAGACTGGGACGCGAAGCCGGGGAGGAGAGCGAGGAGTTATTCAGAAAGCCCGCAGCCAATCCGTGCCCACAATGGTATTGCAGGCCAGGAGGAGGAAGAGAAGCAATAGAATCAGCCCACAACCGCAACCGGGGCAGGACACTCCCCGCCCGAATCCGAATCGGTCTTGCAACCAATCGAAGAGCGTGGTCAGTAGCAGCAGTTTGAAAATACCCTCCAGACAACCTCCGCGGTCTCTCATGGGCGGCACCATACCTTTCTTGTGGTCTTGCGTGAAATTGAGCCGGTGTAGAAAATGGGCCAAGCTGGCCGTCAAGGCTCATCTGGCCCTACGAGGTTAACCACTCGCGATCGTGACTACTCAGCCTATGCTCCAAGTCCCCGTCCCGGGGACGTTCCATGCGGCAAGACGCTGTCTTTTGCGCGGTTTTCTCAGCCGAGACGCCCCCGGGACGAGGGCTACGAGCCTGGGGAGGACAGTGCGCCTGCTAGCCTGAGTAGTAACTCGCGATCGTAGTATAACACGAACCTTCACATTCGTCAATCACATGCGGTGATAACCCCGTCACCCAAGGCTTTTCAATATTCTAACGCCGGCCAGGTGGCAGTCACCTTTTCGGCATGGGAGACTCGCAAAAGATGGCAAGATACGGCTCCCTGAGCGTTTTTCTCACCAGCAGATCGGAGGTGACTGTCACCTAGGCCAATTCTTTGAAAAGCCCTGCCCGTCCCCAACGCATTCTTGCCAGGAAGGGCAGCGGTATAATGGATTTATACGCGATTGTTTTTCTAACCATTGGCACGGAATAAGTTGATGAGGATTGGTCATGCTTACCTCTTTTACGGCCTCCATCGTGGGCTTTTTAATCGTATTTAGCATCCTGGTCTTGTTTCACGAAACCGGGCACTTCGTCGCCGCCAAGCTCAACGGCGTGACGGTGGAGGAGTTCGCCTTTGGTTACCCGCCGCGCCTGCTTACCCTGTGGCGCGGCAAGGGTTTTCTCGTGGTGGATCGCCGAAAGCTGATCATTGACCATCGCCGCCTCCGCTTGCCGGATAATCTGCGGGCCGGAATGTGGGTGAAGTACGAGTACGAAACCGACGACGCAGGCCACCATTATCTGACGCACGTCGAGATAGTAGACTCGGACAACCCCGCGGCGGCGGGGGCCAGCTACGTCGAAGAATTCGAGGCCGGGACGCGCTATTCCCTGAACGTCGTTCCCTTTGGGGGCTACGTGAAAATGCTGGGCGAGGAGGACCCGTCAGCGCCGGGCAGCCTGGCCAGCAAGCGCTGGCTGGTGCGCTTTGGTGTGTTAGCTGCCGGGTCGCTGATGAACCTGGTGCTGGCTGTTCTCCTCTTCTCCACGATTTACCTCATCGGCTGGGACGAAGGGCTCCCCGGTCCGGTGCAGATTCGGGACGTAGCGCCCAATTCCCCGGCCGAGCAGGCCGGCCTCGAGGTCGGCGACCTGGTGCTCAGCATTGACGGCATGCCGGTGCAGAGTTCCCTGGAGTTGGTGGAACAGACCCAGGCGCGAGTGGGCATGCCCGTCACCCTCTACGTCCAACGCGGAGAGGAACATTTCAGCGTCCGCCTGGTGCCGCGGGCAAATCCCCCCCAAGGGGAAGGGGCCATGGGCGTGCAGATCAGTCCCTCTCGGTTTAAACGGGTCAGCTATCCTCTCTGGCAGGCTATTCCCCTGGGATTGCAGACAACGGTGGCCATGTTACTGGCTATAGGACAGGGGGTCGTCTGGATGATCCGGGGCCTCATCGCTCCCGATGTAAGCGGGCCTATCACCATCGCCCGCGCGGCCGGTGAAGCGGTGCGCTCCGGCGTGGTGGATGTTCTGTATCTTACCGCTTTCCTCAGCGTGAACTTGTGTATTCTCAATTTGATTCCGTTTCCGGGGCTGGATGGGGGACGGTTGCTCTTCCTCGTGATCGAAGCCCTGCGTGGTGGACGACGCATCGCCCCGGAGCGAGAGGGCCTGGTGCACTTCATCGGAATCGTTATCCTGTTGGGATTCATGCTTCTGGTCTCTTACTATGATATTGTGCGCTGGATCACTGGCCAGCCCATCATCCCCCAGTGAGTGAGGTAACTGCTCAGGCTCTCGTCGCCAGCGTTCGAGGCTTCACCACGAAGGACATGAGGTGTACGGGAGGAAAAGGCCACAAACCTTTGTGCCCTTTGAGTCCTTTGTGGTGGTACAACGACCGGCCTGAGTGGTCACGATCAGGGTACTTAAGATCGCTTGGTGAGTTGAGGGGGGCTCTAACGCAAAAGGGAGCTTTATCATGCTAGCGTCGAGCCATGACCGGACACAACTCAGAACCTTGGCAACGGATCGGCATCGGAGAAGACATCAGCGCTCAGGGATGCAGGAGCGGATTCATGCGCTATCTCGCATCGTGTTGATGTTGGTTCTAGTCGCGCTGTCCTTGACTGCTTGCCGCGAGACCACCACCCCCGCGTCTTCACCAGTCGCTCATGAGGGTTCTGTGGCTTTGCACCTGGTGGATGGAGCGATATGGGTACAGCGCGTTGCAGGCGGAGATTGGGTGCGCGAGCAAGAGAACTTCAAGTTGGACTTCGGTCAGAAGATGCGCACAGAGGACGAGAATGCGGAATTGGAGTTGGCCGACGGCAGCACACTGCGCCTGCTGGCCGCCAGCACGGTTCAGATTATCCAGACCTCCTTCTCCGATGAGCGCCCCGTCTTCCGCTTGCAAAAGGGCGCGTTAGAAGTTGTGGCCCAGAGTTCCTCTTTCCTGGTGGATACCGACCGCACCGTTGCCGTAGCCTTCACCATGCGCAGGCTGAGCATGTCCATTGCGCCCCTGGAAGCGGGGGCGGCCTTTCGCTTACAACTTGAGGAAGAGTCCAGTTCTTTGAGCGTGGATAGTGGCGAGGTGCAGGTGACGTCCCGGGATCAGCAGGTTACCCTCTCCGCGGGCGAGCAGGCTTTTGTGGACGCCAGTGAGGAATTGCAGGTTATCGCTTTGCCCACCGCTACTCCAACGTCGGCCACACCACCAACGCCTACCCTCCCGCCGGGAGTCACTCCCACCGAAACGGCCACGCCAACTCCAGAGGTCACGCCCACACCGAGCGCGACGCCCACTCCACTGTACACGCCCACCCCGACCCCGCTGCCCATCCTTTACGCTGCCCCTACGCTGGTCGCTCCCAACAATTACGCCGTCGTTCACGAGGGCAGCGAGTTCACCTTGAGCTGGCAGCCTGTGCAGAACCTGGGGCCCGATGACTGGTACGAGGTGCAGGTGTGGCCGGTGGATGCCGAAGCGCAGGGCGCTTATTGGACCCGGGATAACTGGTGGGATGTGGACAAAGACGCATACCCGCTGGGCAGCTATAACTGGCGGGTGATCGTCGTGCGCCGCGAGGGCGAAGCTCGCCTCGGCGAAGTCAGTCCGCCTAGCGAGACGCGCACTTTCCACGTGGAACCGCGCCCCAAGCCGACGAAACCACCGCCGAAACCGACGAACACGCCGAAACCCACGCCTACCAAACCACCGCCGACGCCCACTCCCTGGCCGACGCCGGGTTAGTCCGGCGTGGCAAGAGGCGGCAAGTAGGGCAGGCTTCGTCGTGAGCTACACCCTGAGCGAAGACGAAGGGGCTCAGCCGAACGGTTGGCGGCGGGTGCAGGGGGTAGAACCTTTAGCTTTGAACATCTCGCGAGCGAAGTTACCGCGTGGGCAAGTCCAAAGAGCCGCCTACCTGCCGTCTGAGGCGGCGGGTAGGGCTTTCTTCCTTCCATA
>JACIWR010000242.1 GCA_014360845.1 Anaerolineae bacterium | reverse complement strand
GATTTTGTCGGGCGGGATGTTCAGTTGTTGCGCGATGTCTGCCAGGGTGGTGCCTGGATTCACTTCCATCTGCATTGCTTGCCCTTCCAGGCCCCCCAGTCCCCCGTAGACCTGTATCTCGATTTGCATAGCACGTTCCAGGGATTACAGTCCCTCTGTGGCTTTGGCCAGCTCCTCCGGCGGAATGTCGAACACGGCGTTGTGGGGGGGCAAGGGTTCGCGGGAGAAGATCTCCGGCAGCCGGTCGTGGACCTCGGTGAAGCCTGCGCGTCGGTTGAACTCGCGCTCGGTTCTGAGCACGTCCTCCTCGGCCTGCTCCAGGTCTGCCACGGTCCAGCCCCAACCGAAGCGCCCGTTGAGCAAATCCACCATTAACTGTGGGTCGGCCACCACCGGCGGGCGGGCGAAGAGGCACAGACCCGTCATATCCAGCATGGCCGCGATGCGCTGCAACTTCTTGGATAGCTCTATTTGCCCTTCGCGGCCCAGGGGGTCAACGGTGTTGCGGGCGCCGATGGCGTTGCCCGCGGTGTGGTCGGCGCCCATCGCCGAGGTGGCATAAGTGACGCCGTTACCCTTGAGACCGCGGGGGTCGTAGGCGGGGAAGCCTTGTCCCCGCGCCACGGGGATGCGTTTCACCCCCAGCACTCGACCGGTCACCGCCGCGCCGTTGCCCAGCAATCTCCCCAGAACGGTGCCTTCTTTGATCTGGCGCAGGAAATCCATTGCCGCCTGGGCATCGCCGAAGGGAGCCAGGCCGGCGTCCATGGCCACCCCGATGGCGGCGCCCATCTCGATGGAATCCAGCCCCAGGTCGTTGCAGAGGTAATTGAGGCGGGCGATGTCGTCCAGGTTGCCGATGCCCAGGTTGGAACCCAGCAGCACCAGGGTTTCGTACTGCAGGGTGGAGACGATGGGGAGGCCGTTCTCGTCCACGAAGACGTTGCAGCAGCGGATGACGCAGCCGGCCATGCAGCGCACGCCGATGTGTCCTCCGCGGGCCAGGATGGTCTCGCGCAGGCGTGGGCCGCAGATGTCCTGCACCGCTTCGAATTGGCCGGAGCTGAAGTTGCGGGTGGGCAGGGCGCCGATCTCATTGACGGGGAGCATGATGGCCGAGGTGCCGTAGAGGTGCATGGAACCTTCTTTGCCCGTCTTGGGGCTCTCGATCAGTTCCCTGGCGAAGCGGCGTGCCGCCCGGCGGAAGAGGTCCTCGTCGGCCAGGGGCAGGGGGGGAGCGCCGGTGTCGTCAATGATCACTGCCTTGAGACCTTTGGAGCCCATCACAGCTCCCAGGCCTCCGCGGGCGGCCTGTCGTCCGGGCTGTTTGGTGAAATCTTCGGTGACGGCTATGCCCGCCCCGGCCAGTTTCATCTCGCCTGCGGGGCCGATGGAGATGATGGCCACCTCGTCGCCGTAGCGTTCCTGCAAGCGGGCTACGGTGTCGTAGTTTCCCAGGCCGCGCAGGTCGTCGGCGGGCAGGAGTTGGGCGCCCTGGGCGGTGATGTGCAGGAGGAACAGGCGATCAGCGGCGGGCTGGCCCTCGACGACTACTGCTTTCAAGGCCAGGCGGCCCAGTTTGTCGCCGGCCATGCCGCCGGAGTTGGCTTCTTTCACTCCGCCGGTGAGGGGGCTTTTTCCGCCCACCGAGAGCCGTCCTGCGCTGGAAAGGCCGGAGATGCCGCCCAGTAGGCCGGGGGTGAAGATCAGCTTATTGCCTGGTCCCAGGGGTTCGCAGCCTGGGTCTATCTCGTCTAACAGCAGGTGTGCGATCAGCGAGCGCCCGCCGAATTTCTCGTAAGCAGTTGGCGCGGCCTCCATTCGCACTTTCTGCTGGCTCATATCTACGCGCAGGATTTTCATGCGGTTGTATCCTCCATGTGGCAGAATTCATCCAGGACAGACTAAGTGACTGAGCAATGGTTCCGCCCAATGGGGGCGGCGGGGGCAAAGCCCTCGACCGGGGTTGGGGAGTGTCCCTCCTAACTCTCTTACCCTTTACCTCCTCGCCGAGGGGGTGGCGGTGAGAGAGCAGGGGGATACTCCCATGCCCCGGCAGGGGGTAGCCAGCCCCCTCTCATCCTCACTGCTGATACCTACGGTGGATAAGCGACAGTGTAGATATGCCGACCGCCGTTCAGCGGCCCTTTGATTAGTGCTTCCACATCTTCTGCTGGGCGCTGGGTCACTTTCTCCACCGGCGGCAATTGCCCCGGTGGGAAGGCGGTCATGATGTCGTTGATGAGGCGTACCATGTAATCCAGGATGGCTTCCACACCGGGTTTGGCTTTTTCCGGGTCGGCCAGGGAGGGCTTGCCCACCACCCCCTCCGGATAACAGATCACCGAAAGCCCGCCAAAGCCCACCTGCTCGTGACCGCGGAGGGGCTTGTGATAGACATCGCCCCCTTTGTCCACGTGGTCGCCGGGGATGAAGCCTGTGGGCTCGTTGTCCTCCACATATTCCATCGTCACCATTTCGGGGAAGAGGGCCAGGGAGTAGGAGCACTCGGCCTCATCGGCGTGGCGGAAGGGGGTTTCGAAGGGGCCGCCGTGTTCCTGGTCGAACATGAACTTGTGGATAGGGGTCCACCAGTGCAGGGACACCAGGACCGCGGGCAGCTGATAGCGCTTGGCGAAGCCGTGCAGGGCGCCGGGGATGACCTCTTCCTGGCCGTGGCCGTTGATCAGGATCTGCTTGCGGAAGCCTGCGTTCCAGAAGCCGGCGATGACGGCGCGCAGATAAGCCACGAAAATCTCATCGGGGATGACGATGGTGCCGGGCATACCCAGGTGGCCGGCCGGGTGGGAGCCGTACCACACCGGCTGAGCGACGGTACAGCCGGTTTCGCGGGCCACCATCTCGGCGAGGCGGCTCACCAGCAGGGTATCTTCCCCGAAAGGCTGGGCCAGGCCGTGGTTTTCGGTACTGCCCACGGGGATGATGATGAGGTCGTTCTGCTTGAGCCGTTCGCGCACCTCATGGCCCGTCATATTTTGGAAGTAGATGCCATCCGTGCTGTCGAAGTGAGGGCCGGCCGGAGGCAATTTCCATTTGCTCATCGCAAGGTCCTTTCTAGTGACCGGCGAGATGCAAGGCCTCGGAGCCTCGTTCGGTCTGACGGGCTTCGGGATAGTAGCGCTTGACCATCTCTACCACTAAACTGGCCTGCTCGGCCATACGTCGGCCGTTCTCGGCGGTGGTGAGCTGACCGTGAGCGGCCACCACCGAATTGCCGGTTTTGAGGTGCACGGGGGAGGCGATGCGGGCGATCTCGGGTGCTTCATAAGTGCGGATAAAGCCTCCTGAGGCGGGTGGGTTGTCGGTATGGCAGTCAATAGGGGTTTTCACCGCGGCGCGGAGGGCGGCGATCATCGGCAGTTGCAGGTCGCGCACGGGGTTGATGCTGTCTGCGCCCATCTCGGCCAGCACCTTGAAAGCGGCGGGGTTGCTGTGCCCGCAGTGGGCCGAGACTTTGAAGATCACATCGGGGGGCAGTTCCCCGTCGCGGCGCATCTGAGTCACGACCCACAACATGCCTTCGTCGTAGATCAGAAAACCGCGCACTCCTAAATCCACGCCGCGTTTGATGTCTTCGATGGCACGGACCAATTGTTCTACGCCGCGCAGGCGGTAGCCGATGCGCACGCCCTGGGGCGAGAGGACGGTGGCGCCGGTATCGTAGGTGGCCCGTGGTCCGGTGGACATCACCAACTCGGCGCCGTAATCGCGCGTGATTTTGACGTACTCCTTGATCTCCTGGCGGGTATGGCGGAACATGCCGTAGGTTTCGGTCACGCGGTTGATGGTGACCCCCAGTTCCTCGGCGCGCTTCAGCAGCGCGGCGGCGGCTTCGGCGGTGTTGACCGTGGGCACCTCGATGCGGAAGTGGGCGCCGTCGGGGAAGGTAGCGCCTGAGGTGGGCAGGTCCCACAAATCGCTGGGGGGTAGACCTAGCTTCTGGAGGTATTTCCTGGTTTCGTCGAACATGTGTACTTGCTCCTTAGAGATAGAGTTGTTTAAGAGTAACTGTTCAGCCCGATTAAAATCGCTCTCCCTGGGCGCTTCGCGCCGGGTGTCGGCCTGCGCCGACGCTTCCCTTTTGCGCGATAATGGCATTGTCGGCGAAGGCCGACCATTGGCCCAAGGCCCCACCGGGTGATTTTCAATCACCGCTGAATGGTTACGTTTAAGATTCCTCTGAGTCGGCGCGGTGCTGGGGTAGGGGTGGGGAGTAGACCCACACCAGCTTCAGTTCCGTGTCGCCGATATTCTCCAGGCGGTGCATTTTGCCCCTGGGGGAATAAATGGCGGTATCGGGGCCGACTTCGTACACTTCCTCGCCGTCCTCGATGACCAGGCGTCCCCGGCCGCTGATGATGTACATCAGCTCCTCGGATTCCTCGTGCTTGTGGTCGGGGATCATGCTGCCGACGGCGGTGATGTTGAGTCCCATGGAAGCGTTTTGCGCGCCGACGTTTTTCCCGGAGAGCAGGAGGCGGGAGACGCGGGGAGGGTCTTTTTGTACTCCTTCGACGTCGGCTACTCTTACGATGAGGGGTCGTTTCATCAGCTTTATCCTCCTTCGCTGCTGGATATGATAAGTAGGTGTACTGAGCCCGGCCGGGCCTACGTGGTCAACCGGCCCCCCAGGTGACGAGAGAGTTCACGGGCAGTTTGGCGCACGGCTTCTCCCAGTTCGGTGACTCGCTCCGGGGGTAGGCGGTAGGCCGGGCCGGCGATGGCGATGACCGCTTCCACCCGGCTCAGGCCGTTGATGATGGGGGCGGCGACGGCTTTGATGCCTATTTCATACTCTTCGAGACTGATGCTGTATCCTCGCTCCCGGGTAAGGCGTAAGTCCTCTTGGAGGGCTTCGGGGTCACAAATGGTGTTGGGGGTGCAGGGGATCATTTCTTGGGATAACACCGTCTGCAAGTCTTCCTCACCGGCATAAGCCAGATAAGCTTTGCCTGAGGCTGTGCAATAGACGGGCAAGCGTCTGCCGGGCCTGGCGGCAATCTTGATCGGCAGGGGGCTTTCCAGCACTTCGAGATAGACCATTTCGCCGTTATCATACACGGCCAGGTCCACCGTTTCCCGGCATTCGTCGCGGAGCTTCTCCAGGAAGGGGAGGGCCTCGCGTCGCAGGCTGATTTGCTCCGCGGCCAGGGCCCCCAGTTCGAAGAGGCGGAAACCGAGGCGATACTTGCCGGTAGCGGGGTTTTGCTGGACGAAGCCCTCCAGCTCCAGAGTGAAGAGGATGCGGTGGACGGTGGCTTTATGAAGGTCGAGGCGTTGTGCGAGTTCGGTGACACCCATTTCAGGGTGATCGTGGTCGAAGGCGGTGAGGAGCTTCATCGCGCGCTGTAGCACTTGCACTGGTCGGCTCATCGTTGACCCCTTGTGCCTGGCGAGGTGTCTCACAATACGAGATATATTTCACAATACGAAACCATTATATCATAGATTGCTTGATTTGTCAAGCTTATGAAAGCGGCAGGTAAGGCTTTTCAAAGAATTGATCCAGGTGACAGTCACCTCCGATCTGCAGGTGAGAAAGAGACTCAGGGAGCCGTGTCTTGCCATCTTTTGCGAGCCTCCCGTGCCGAAAGGGTGACTGTCACCTGGCCTGCGTTAGAATAGGGTGCAAACTTGCCCCGAAACTGACGCACACCCGCTCGATTATGGAGTTTGACAAAAACGCCAAAACAGGTTATAATTAAAAATATGAAACATTGTTGCATAATGTGCAACAGCAGGAGATCAGCGTGAAGAAAAGTCGAGGTTCGGTCATCAGATCCGTGGAAAAGGCTATAGCGATATTGAAGGCCTTTTCCATGGAAAAACCAGAGCTGAGCGTTACTGAATTGAGCCAGCAGCTCGCTCTGCACAAAAGTACTGTCTCGCGGCTCCTCACCACGCTGGAGAAAGGCGGATTGGTGGAACAGAACCCCGAGACGGGGAAATATCGTCTGGGGGTAGTGCTGATAGGACTGGCGGGGTTGGTTGTAGCTCATGCTGATATACGAGAGATTGCGCGTCCTCTCCTGCGCCAGCTTGCCCAAGAAACACAAGAAACGGTGAATTTGGCCGTCCTGGATGGCGACGAGGTGGTCAACATCGAGCAGATACTGCCGGACAAGCGGCAGGTCAAGAACATCGGTTGGGTGGGGAGGCGCACGCCTCTTCACTGTGTCTCTACAGGCAAAATCCTTTTGGCTTACCAGCCGAGCGAAGAGATAGAGCGCATCATCACCAAAGGCCTTTCTCAGCGCACAGATAAAACTATCACCGATCCCGATCAGCTACGAGAAGAATTGGCCAACATCCGTCGCCAGGGCTATGCTACCGGCCTGGAGGAACTGGAAGAAGGTCTGAACGCTGTGGCCGCGCCTGTCCGCAACCATGACGGGGAAGTGGTCGCTGCCGTGAGTGTTTCTGGCCCCTCTTACCGCGTTTCGCCGGAGAGGATTCCTGCTCTGGCCCAGTTGGCGATGAGAACGACAGAGGAAATATCGCGTCAACTGGGCTTTTTGACGAGTCTTTAGTCCTGAGGCCCTGATCTTCGGCGCCGAAAGTGTCGGGCAGTTAGTTTGCTCTCTCAGGCACGGAACGTAAATGCTTTGCTACGTAGATATTGAGCACG
>JACIWR010000241.1 GCA_014360845.1 Anaerolineae bacterium | reverse complement strand
AACCCATTCCGAACCATCCCGGCTTTTTGGCTTCGGCTTAGCCGGGTTAGGGTTCTCTCTCCCACAACCAGCACCGCCGTGAAACAGGCGGTGCGTCCTCCCCAACCCGCCTTATAGCGGTACAACTATACTACCCCAAAACGTGCCTCTTGTCAACACAAAAAGCCGCCCGTACCCATGAGAGCACGAGCGGCACGAAGGGTTCTTCCCTCAGCAACTCCAGATTAGAAGGGAATCTCGTTCTCTTCCATGAACCCTGGCGGTGGTTCCTCCTCCGCTATACCGGGCACTCCTGCGGTGGGCTCGCCCCGCGAGGGCAAGAACTTCACCGTGCGGGCAGTCACTTCGTACGAAGCTCGCGCCACACCGTCGTTGCCGGTCCACACCCTCGGCCCGCCCGTATCCGGGTCTGGGCGCATTACGCCTTCCACCAGCACCGGGCGACCTTTGGTCAGGTACTGATTGCAGATTTCGGCCAGCTTGCGCCAGGCAGTGACCCGCCACCAGACAGTTTCCTCGCCTTGAGAACCGTCCTGGTTGGTCCATCGGCGGCTGGTGGCCACACTGAAATTGGTCACCGGTGTACCGTCTGGTGTATAGCGCATTTCGGGGTCCCGCCCCAAGTAACCGACGATTATGACCCTGTGATACATGCCCCCTCCTTATATCTTGATAGATTGACGACACTCCCGCGAGTGCCTGACGGATAAAGCCACGCTGCGATGGGCCTCAACAGGAGACCCGGCTAGCGGATGCTATCCTTCAGCGTATCCAGAAACTCGGCGTTGGACTTGGTGCGACGCATACGTTCCAATATAGCCTCCATCGTCGCCGCCAGGTCCATGCCCGCCCCATTGGGTGGCGGAGCCATCATCAGGGAAATCATGCGGCGCATGACCCATACCTTGGATAGTGTCTCCGGGTCGAGCAACAGTTCCTCGCGCCGCGTGCCGGAACGTTCGATGTCAAAAGCGGGGAAGATACGCCGCTCCTGCAGCTTGCGACTCAGGTGCAATTCCATGTTACCGGTGCCTTTAAACTCCTCGTAAATCATATCATCCATGCGGCTACCGGTATCCACCAGACAGGTGGCGATGATGGTTAAGCTACCGCCTTCTTCGATGTTCCGCGCGGCACCGAAGAAGTGCTTGGGCGGATACAGGGCTGCCGGGTCCAGACCGCCGGATAGAGTGCGTCCGCTGGGCGAGACCACCAGGTTGTACGCCCGCGACAGACGGGTGATGCTGTCCAACAGGATGACCACGTCGCGACCGCATTCCACCAGACGTTTGGCTCGCTGCAAGGCCATCTCCGCCACCCGCACGTGATCCTGCACCGGTTCGTCGAAGGTCGAGGCCACCACCTCCGCTTCCACCGAGCGGTCCATGTCCGTCACTTCTTCCGGTCGTTCTCCGATAAGGACGACCATCAGATGCACGTCGTTGTAGTTGGCACTAATCCCGTTGGCGATCAGCTTGAGCACGGTAGTCTTTCCTGCTTTCGGTGGGGAGACTATCAGCCCGCGCTGTCCCCGGCCAATGGGGGCCACCAGGTTTAGGAGCCGGGTGGTCAAAATCTCGGGCTCGGTCTCCAGGTCGAGCAATTGGTTGGGGAAGATGGGGGTCAAATCCTCGAAGCGAGGCCGCTTCTTGGCTTCTTCCGGGTCTATCCCGTTCACCGCCTCCACGCGCAGAAGGCCGAAGTATTTCTCCGTCTCTTTAGGAGGACGCACCTGTCCCACCACGAAATCGCCGGTGCGCAGCCCAAAACGACGTATCTGAGACTGAGATACGTAGATGTCATTGGGCCCCGGCACCATGTGATCGGAGCGCAGGAAGCCGATGCCCTCTTCCACGATTTCTAGCACACCGCCGCCGAAGATGTATCCCTGCTGCTCCGCTTGAGCACGTAGCAGGCGAAATATAAGATCATTTTTCTTCATCCGGCTAAAACCGGATATTTCCATTTCTCGCGCTATCTCGCGCAGTTCTTCAAGGGTTTTTAGTTCCAAATCAGCAATATTCACCGCTTCTCTCCCGTAAAATGCTTTTCTCCACACCACCGACTGTTGGGGTGCACACTTTCAGTCTCAACGCATGGTGCCTCTGGCACACGATAGTGCCGGTCACCTCTCTTGTACCACTACACCATGCTCAGCCCAAACGCGCTTAACCGGCGGCGTGTTGGCCCTCGAAACAGCACCAGAGCCAACTCGCCCAAGGCCGGCATTGTTGGATATTCTCACCTGCCCTCAGATGTCTAGATCAACGCAATGCTCAATAACGGATTAATGTCCAGGGCTCCAGGGGCACAAGATTGCGATACACCTTAACGCAAAGGGGCATGTTTTATCGCCACAGTTGTGAATACGCACGTTGGGGTGTCCCGTAGGGAGGAAAGATGTAGACTCTACAAGATGAGACCTGCTGAGGCACGATTGTCGGTACTTCAGACTATGTAATATTATAGCACCTTTTGACTCAGTGTCAAATACAATTTTGGGCGGGTGCGCTTCAGTTGGGGGGCAGGATTGCCCCATAGCGGCCGACCGCTGCTGCGCCCTGAGCGGAGACGAAGGGTGTCGGCCTACGGCGGGCAGAGCTTGTCCTGAGCCCCTACAAGGTGCAAACTCGCCCCAAAACTGACGCACACCCTTGGGGCGGGGGCTTCCCTCCGAGCCCCACGCAGTGAGGGGGCGGTGACAGCTTGTCCGCGCCGGCGGTGACGGAGGCTTTCCGCAGGCCACAAAGGGCAGGGCTACAGAGTGTCGCTAACCGCGATCTGCAGCTCGCCTACTTCACGGGTATCAACCGTGATCACGATCTGGTGCTCGCCAGGGGATAGAGTTTCACCCGTCACCAAGATGGTAGCCGTGGCGTTGAGAGGGAATTGGTAAGCAGAGGCCGATGAAATCTCGCTGGCCGGCAGGCTTGTCTCTCCAACCTGCAGCAGGGTTCTCTCCAAAGGGTAAGACCGACCATCAACTTGCAGCGGCGCGAGACCAGTGATGGTGCCGGGAGCCAATGTGTTTCTGATGCTCAAGCTAAAGCCGTTGTCTGTGTTCTTCAAGCTGCCCTTGACATACAGTTTTTTCAAGACAAAAGCGGGTAAACCTGGCATGATGTTTCTCCTTGCATGATCACTGTGAAGACACTGCAGCCGATTTTCGGGGTGGGCTGGCGGCGGGCTAAGACGCTCGCCGTCACAACCACACCTCACCACTCTTGGGGGTTACTACTCAGGCTAGCAGGCGCACTGTCCTCCCCAGGCTCGTAGCCCCCGTCCCGGGGCGTCTCGGCTGAGAAAACCGCGCAAAAGACAGCATCTTGCCGCATGGAACGTCCCCGGGACGGGGACTTGGAGCATAGGCTGAGTAGTCACTCTTGGGGTTAACCTGGAAAAGGCAGATTGGGGCAAAGCCGCCGCAAACTATACCACACAACCCGCAATTTGGCAAGCCGGTCACTGCGCTGGGATCACCGCCGCCTGGGCCTCTTGCATTCTTTCCCCCTCTGAGGTACAATGGAAGGCGAGGAGGAGCCTATGAGCCGCAGGACCTTCATTCTGCTAAACGCTGTTGTCGCCGCACTAAGCTGGGCGGGATTGGCGGGATTGGTGCTGTTCACCCGTGCTCCCTTGCCGGCGCGCGTGGCCTTTTTTATCCTGCTCTTCCTGGCGCTGACGGCTACTTGCGCCCCGCTGCTCCTTTACCTGAACGCCCGTTTTGCAAAAACGGACAAGACCCCCGGCTTACGGCGTCCGCTCCGGCAAAGTGTTTGGGTAGCGCTCTTTTTCGTCATCTGTGCCTGGCTGCAAATGATTCGTGTCTTGCACTGGATTGTAGCCGTCCTTTTGATTGTGATTTTTGTTCTGCTGGAGACCTTTTTCACCACCCGCGATACCGCCTGATTGACTGCAGTTCCACATCCTATGCGCTCGGCATAGTGAACCGGAGGTGCTGGCATGCACGATGAGCTGCGCAAACTGCCTAGCGTGGACCGTCTTCTGCAGGAGTCCGCGATCCGTCACCTGGTGCAGGAATACGGCCACGAACTCGCCGTCGAGGGGCTGCGCTACGCCCTGGATGCCGCTCGAGACCGGATTCGCGGCGGTGCGCCCTGCCCATCATCCGATGAAATCGTGAGTGAAGCGGTCTCTTACTTGAACCTCCTGACCCGTCCCACTCTGCGCCCGGTGATCAATGCCAGCGGGGTCATCATCCACACCAACCTGGGCCGTGCTCCATTGAGTGAGGAAACCCGGGCCGCGATGATCGCCGCCGCCCGCGGATACACCAACCTGGAATACGACCTGGAGGCCGGACAGCGGGGCTCGCGCTACGTCCATGCCGAGCAGCTTCTCTGCCGCCTGACCGGAGCTGAGGCGGCCCTGGTGGTCAATAACAACGCGGGCGCTGTGTTGCTGGTGCTCACCGCGCTGGCTCAGGGTCGGGAGGTGATTATCTCCCGCAGCCAGCTTATCGAAATCGGCGGCGGGTTTCGCATTCCAGACGTGATGCGCCAAAGCGGAGCGCGCCTGGTCGAGGTAGGCACCACCAACCGCACCCATCTGCGCGATTATGAGGAGGCCCTCGGCCCGGAGACGGCGGCTCTGATGCGCGCTCATCATTCCAATTTCCGGATCATCGGCTTCACGGCTGAGGTGCCGCTGGAGGACCTGGTGGCTCTGGCGGGTGAGCATGGCTTGCTGGTCTTCGACGATCTGGGTAGCGGCACCCTGCTGGATACGGCGGCTTTCGGCCTGGCCCACGAGCCGACTATGCAGGAAAGTGTGGCCGTGGGGGCGGACATCGTCTCTTGCAGTGGCGATAAGCTGCTGGGCGGCCCGCAGGCGGGCATCATCCTGGGGCGAGCGAAGCTCATCGCCCGGCTGCGACGACACCCGCTCACCCGCGCCTTGCGCGTGGACAAGACCACCCTGGCCGGTCTGCAGGCCACATTGCTGCACTATCTGAAAGGCGAGGCGGTGGACAAAATCCCCGTCTGGCGGATGATCGCCGCCCGACCGGACACCCTCAAACAACGGGCCGATCGTTGGGCGCAGGCGCTGTCCCAGGCAGGGGTTCGAGCCCTCGTCATCGAGGGACGGTCTACCGTGGGCGGTGGCTCTCTTCCCGGCGAGACCTTGCCCACCTGGTTGGTAGCCCTGGAGGTGGATTCGCCGGACGCGCTGGCCGCCCGCCTGCGGGCCGGTGAGCCGCCGGTCATCGCCCGCATCGAGAACGATCGCCTGTGCCTGGACCCGAGGACTGTTTTTAAGAGGGAAGAAGAAGTGCTGCTGCAAGCAGTGCAGGCCGCACTCAGGTCAGGTGACAGTCACCTTTAAGGTGACTGTCACCTGAGAGGAGCATCCCATGACCAACATCTTGGGCATTGAAACTTCGTGTGATGAAACGGCGGCAGCGGTAGTCGCCGACGGGCGCACCATCCGTTCCAATGTCGTCGCCTCGCAGGTGGACCTCCATGCTCAATATGGCGGCGTGTTCCCGGAGATGGCCTCCCGCCAGCATATCTTGAACATTATGCCCGTGATTCAACAGGCGATGGACGATGCTCACCTTTCATGGGACGATCTGGCAGCCATAGCCGTGACCTATGGTCCGGGACTGCCCGGCTCGCTGCTGGTGGGGGTGAACACGGCCAAGGGACTGGCCTACGGCCGCGGATTGCCCCTCATCGGGGTCAATCACATCGAGGCCCACGTGTACACCAACTGGCTGGAGATTCCAGGGTCCGGACAGCACCCCACGCCGGAGTTTCCATTGCTCTGCCTCATCGTCTCCGGAGGGCACACTGAGCTCATCCTGATGCGGGGTCATGGCCAGTACGAGCGTCTGGGGGGCACTATTGACGACGCCGCGGGCGAGGCTTTCGATAAAGTGGGCCGTCTGCTGGGACTGCCCTATCCCGGCGGTCCGGCCATCGAGCAGGCGGCGAAATTGGGCAATCCCACCGCCTTCGACCTGCCTCGCGCCTGGCTGAAGGATTCCTACGATTTCAGCTTCTCCGGATTGAAGACGGCGGTGTTGCGCGTGGTGCAGAAGTACGGCGACGAGATAACCTCCCCTGCCGAGCGCGCTGTCCCCGCTGAAGCACCGCCGCTGGTGCGCAACCTGCCCGTATCCGACCTGGCGGCCAGCTTCCAGGCGGCGGTGGTGGACGTGCTGACGGAGAAGACCCGCCAGGCAGCGGAGGCCTACGGGGTGAAGCAGGTGTTGCTCGCCGGTGGGGTGGCGGCCAACCGCACGCTGCGCCAGACGATGGTCGAGCGTGTGGGAGTGCCGGTGCTCTGTCCGCCGCCGTACCTCTCCACTGACAACGCCACCGGTGTGGCCGTTGTCGGCTATCACCGCCTGCGGGCCGGGCAGATCAGCGGTTGGGACCTGGACGTGGAGCCGAATCTGCGGCTGGTGTGAGTTGGGAGCGGATGTCAAGCGGATAAGCGGATGTTCAGGGGTCAGCAGCGGCTTGAACCGAACGGAGGGCAAAGGATGCGACAGGTGATTATCTATCCCGGCGAAGATGGCTACTGAGTGGCTGAATGTCCTTCATTGCCCGGATGCATCAGCCAGGGCAAGACCAAGGAAGAGGCCATCAAGAACATTCGTGGTTACTACTCAGGCTAGCAGGCGCACTGTCCTCCCCAGGCTCGTAGCCCCCGTCCCGGGGGCGTCTCGGCTGAGAAAACCGCGCAAAAGACAGCATCTTGCCGCATGGAACGTCCC
>JACIWR010000240.1 GCA_014360845.1 Anaerolineae bacterium | reverse complement strand
TAGATCAGGAGGGTCTGTCCCGCAGTGCAACTGCGGGACGGTGCAAGCGCGCTGCGTCCCTACTGTCAACGAATGGTGGAACGCATAAACGAATGATCATGAGCGCGCATCTATTCGTTTATTCGTTGGACATTCGTTGACAAAGTGTAAACCCGTTTCTTTCAGAAGATGAACCATCCCCCACCGGGGATTAGATTTGACAGGCTGGCCCAGTAGGGTATAATACCTGACTACGATCTTATAATCTGAGGAGAGGACAATGCCGAAACGAACGTATCAACCCAAGAAACGACGCCGGCTCCGCGTGCACGGCTTCCGGGCGCGGATGAGCACGCGAGGTGGCCGGCGAGTTCTGCGCGCGCGGCGCTTGAAAGGCCGCAAACGCCTGACCGTGTAGCCGGTTGACTTGGGGAGAGCGACAGGGCTACCAACCGGATCGTCTGCATGAAGAAAGTTTACCGTCTACGGAAAAATGAGCAGTTTCATACGGTGCGGAGCAAAGGACGGTCCTGGGCTAATCGCTGGTTGGTGCTCTGCGCTCTACCCAATGATTTGCCGTATAGCCGCTTTGGTTTCACCGTCAGTCGGCGGGTGGGATCAGCCGTGGTGCGCAATCGGGCCCGGCGGCTACTGCGGGAAGCGGTGCGTCTGCGGCGGGAGACTATCGCGCCGGGATGGGATTTGGTATTTGTTGCCCGGGCTCCTATGAAGGAAGCGGCTTTTCACGAGGTGGATCGAGCCGTCGAGCAATTGTTAAGACGCGCTCGTTTGTTGCTACCCGATCCCGATGATGAAGAGAGCCAGGAACGGGTCAAGAAGGACGAAGAATGAAAACCGTGGTTTTGGGCCTCATCCGCTTCTATCAGCGGGTCATCTCACCCGCCTTGCCTCCTACCTGCCGCTTTTATCCTTCTTGCTCTCAGTACACTTATGAAGCCATAGCCAAATACGGCCTAATCAAGGGCGGTTGGCTGGGGATAAAACGTATCACCCGTTGCCATCCTTTGAACCCAGGGGGATATGACCCGCTCCCCTGAGGCCCTGGCATCTCTGCCCTGCCATCCCCCAGGGAGATGTGCTCGTTGATTTCTTGACAACGAATCCGGTGCCCGCGCTCATTTCGTGGGTGTTTACCGTTTGATTGGAGGTTTTGATCTTGATCGAGTTTCTGAGACACAAGTGGAGCTTGCTGCTCGTCATCCTCGTCGCTGGACTTTTCATGTCCAGTTGTGGAGGGACCGCACCGGCGGCCAGTTGGCCGGGGATGACGGTGGCCGAGGGCGTGGTCTACGTCGCGTTGACCGATGGCAAAGTACACGCCTTATATGCCGATTCAGGCAAGGAGAAGTGGGTTTTCCCGACCGAGGAAGGCAAATCCTCGGGATTCCTGGGCTGCTCCGCTCCCAGAGTGACCGAGGGTCCGATTTACGCCCCGCCCGCCGTGGGCGGAGATTTGGTGTACGTCGGTTCGTACAACAACACTGTATATGCTCTGAACACCGTGGCCGGAGTCCAACAGTGGAACTTTCCTACCGGGGACCGGATAGTGGCTGCCCCGGTGGTGGTGGATGATACGGTGTACGTGGCTTCTTCGGACCAGTACGTGTACGCCCTGGACGCAGAGGACGGCTCGGAGAGATGGCGTTTCCAGGCCGGGAACTGGGTTTGGGCCTCACCGCTGGTGGATCAGGAGTCGGGGGCGGTGTATGTGGCGACGATGGGACACAAGGTGTACCGGGTGCGTCTGACAGATGGCACAGCGGAGTGGGAGTTCACTGCTCAGGGGGCTGTGGCTGCAGCACCGGCCCTGGCGGGTGATCTGCTGGTCTTTGGCTCTTTCGATGGCCGGGTCTACGCCGTGGATGCGCGCACGGGCGAGGAACAGTGGACTTTCCAGACCGGTGGTTGGGTGTGGGGTACGCCAGTGGTGGTGGATGATGTTCTCTATGTCGGGTCGCAAGATCAGCACGTGTATGCCCTGAAAGTTGCCGACGGCACAGAACTGTGGCGCTTCCAAACTGGCGGGGTGGTGCGGGATACCCTGGTTTACGGCGAGGGCCTGCTGTACGTGGGTTCTGAGGACACACAGGTTTATGCCCTGGATGCGCAGAGCGGCGATGTGCAATGGTCCACCTCTATCGAGGAGCAAATCCTCAGCCGGCCGGTTTTGACCGAGGAAGCGCTCTATGTGGCGACTTTGAACGGGAAAGTGTATGCTTTGGACCCCGCAGACGGCTCGCGGATTTGGCATTATCCGCCCTCAGAGGGGTAGAAAAGCGGGCGGTTAGCAAAGCCCCTCTGCTGGCCGACCGTTCGGGTGCCCGGGTAATGGTGGCGAAGACTCCAGGGGGTCTTTTCCCAGTCGCTGTGAGCCTTGGGCGCGCAGTGACCGCCTGAACAATTACGAGAAAGTGATGGTCGCCCTTCCGCGGCTTTTCCGGGCGGCGGGAGGGTTCACGACTTCAGGAGGGTATGTTCGTGGGACAGTTGTGGAATACGATTTTCATCCAGCCGATGATTTACGCTTCGCTCTGGCTGTATCAGTTCTTGGGCCACAATTTCGCGCTGGCGATTGCGGTGTTGACCGTGGTGGTGCGTCTGCTGACTCTGCCGCTGACCCTGCCCGCGCAGAAATCGGCTAAGAAGCAGCAGGAACTGCAGCCCAAAATCCAGGCGATTCAGAAGAAATACGCCAAGGACAGAGAGCGCCAGACCGAGGAGCTGATGAAGCTCTACAAGGAAGAGGGTATCAACCCCATGGGGGGATGCCTTCCCCTGCTCATCCAGTTGCCCATCATCATGGCTTTCTACCAGTCTATTGCCAAGGTGCTGGCCGATACGCCTTTGACCTTGTTCTCCCTCTCAAGTTTTGTGGCGGGCAACGCGGCTCTGACCTCGCTTGTGCCGCTGAGCAGTAAGTTCCTCTGGCTGAATTTGGCCCGCCCGGACCCGTGGTATGTGCTGCCGATTTTGGTGGTGTTTACCTCGTGGTTCCAGCAGAAGATGATGACCCCTAGCACGCCTGCTACTGATCCTCAGGCGGCCTCCATGAACCAGACGATGCAAATCACCATGCCCCTGATGTTTGGTTTCCTGACCATGCAATGGCCCTCCGGATTGGCCATCTACTTCGTCGTCACCAACATCGTCAGCATCATCATCCAACTGGTGATAGATATGCAGGGCGGGCGTTCAATACGTGATGTATTCCAGGCCGTGTTCCCTCAGATGACATCTGATGCAGGAACGGCTAAGGGGAGGAGAAAGAAGCGGTGATTATGGCTGAAAAAATCGCGATTGAAGTGCAAGGCCCCACGGTGGAAGAGGCGATCAGCCGTGGGCTGGCTGAACTAAAGGCGGATCGAGACGAGGTGGAGATTGAGGTAATTCAAGAGGGCAGCCGAGGGGTCTTGGGCCTGGGAGCCAGAGAGGCCATCGTGCGGGTTACCCTGATTCCTCCAGAGGAGGAAGAAGTGGAAGAAGGCGCGCCCCAGGAAGATGAGTACTTCCAAGAGCGATTGGAGCAAGTCGCCCAGGCTACTTTGGAAGAACTCCTGGCCCGTATGCAGGTGAAGGCCCAGGTAGTGGTCCGCCGTGACGTGGAAACCGGAGGGCAGGAGGACATCCCACCGGTGATCCTGGACGTGTTGGGCGACGACCTGGGCGTGCTCATCGGACGCCGGGGCGAGACGCTGGCCGCGTTGCAGTTCATCACCCGTCTGATCGTCAGCCGGGAGATGCAGCGCTGGGTTAATCTGGTGGTAGATGTGGAGCGTTACAAGGTGCGGCGTGAGCGCACGTTGCGCCAGTTGGCGGAGCGGATGGCGGAGCAGGTGGCTCTCACCCGCCGGCCCGTGGCGCTGGAGCCGATGCCTCCTCACGAGCGTCGCATTGTGCACATCGCTCTGCGCGATCATCCTATCGTGACCACGCAAAGCGTGGGCCGGGGAGATGCCCGCAAGGTGACCATCATCCTCCGCCAGTGAGCTGGAGGTGCGACGCATCTCGTGAAATGGAGACCCATGAAAGCGATTGAACCTGTTGATTACCTGGTCATTGGTCATGTAACCAAAGACGTGCTCAACGGCGGCTTCACCGTGGGAGGGACGGCCACGTATTCGGCGCTGACGGCCCGCAATTTCGGCTATCGCGTGGGCGTGGTCACCAGTGCCGACCCGGACCTGGACCTGGAGGACGTGCTACAGGGCGTGAGCGTGGTGCGTCAGCCGGCCGTGGCGACGACCACTTTCCAAAACATCTATGTGGACGGCGCGCGTCAGCAGTTCATCCGCGCTGTGGCCGATGACATTCGGGCGGAGAGTGTTCCCCCTGCCTGGCGCAACACTCCCATTGTCCATGTGGGGCCAGTCTCTCAGGAAGGTTGCACCGTCGAGTTGGTGAGTGTGTTCACAGACTCGCTCATCGGCATGACTCCCCAGGGCTGGATGCGGCAGTGGGATGACCAGGGTCGCGTTTTCCCCCGCCTGCTGACTGATCCGGAATCCATTCTGCCCCTGGCCCGAGCGGTGATCTTGAGCGAGGAGGATGTGGGCGGTGATCTGGCGCTGGTGGAAAGTTACGCGCGCCTGGTGGACATTCTCGTGCTCACCGCCGGTTGGAAGGGAGCGACGGTGTACCACCAGGGGCAAGTGCGCCATTTCCCCGCGCGGGAGGTGCAAGAGGTGGATCCCACCGGCGCGGGCGATATTTTCGCCACCGCCTACCTGATTTGTCTGCGAGAAACCGGCGATCCCTGGGCTGCGGCGCGCTTTGCCAATTGTGTGGCCTCCGGTTCGGTGGAGCGAGCAGGGTTGGCTGGCATTCCCTCGCCCCAGGAGATCGCGGCCTGTCGGGCTCAGGTCCTGGGGGCCAGGGAATGATCCCAGGCGCGGTGAGGATGCTCGCAGGCTGACCAGCTTCGGACGTAGGGCTGAGTCCATGACCAAAATCTACGCCTTCGCCAATCAAAAAGGTGGGGTGGGCAAGACCACGACCGCTGTCAACCTGGGGGCTTACCTGGCAGCCAGTGGCCGTCGTGTGCTTGTGGTGGATGTGGACCCGCAGGCGAACGCCACATCCAGCCTGGGTTTGGCTAAAAACAGCCTGGAGTTTTCCACCTACGATGCGCTGATCAACCAGGTACCCTGCGCCCAGGTGATTGTCCCCACCAAATGGCCCCGTCTGGAACTGTTGCCCTCGGCTCCTGCTTTGGCCGGGGCCGAAGTGGAGATGGTGCACCTCCTGGCCCGGGAGCATTTGCTGCGCAAGGCGTTGGCCACCGTGACCGATGGGTATCACTACGTGCTCATTGACTCGCCGCCCTCCCTGGGTTTGCTGACGGTCAACGCTCTCACCGCCGCAGCGGATGGGGTGATTATCCCCGTGCAATGTGAGTACCTGGCTTTGGAGGGCCTCACCGAGCTGCTGCGCACGATCATGCTCGTCCGCGACAATCTGAACCCCCGTCTCTACGTGCGCGGTCTGCTGCTGACCATGTATGACGCCCGCACCAGGCTCTCCGCCCAGGTGGTCGCCGAGGTGCGCAAACACTTCAAGGATCGGGTCTTCCGGACGATTATCCCCCGCAGTGTGCGCCTGAGCGAAGCTCCCAGTTACGGCGAGCCGATTCTGACTTACGCCCCCCAGTCCAGTGGCGGACTGGCCTATCAAGCCTTTACCCAGGAGCTGTTGCAAGGCGATGAGGGACAGGGCGCGGTTAAAGGAAGGGACGGCAGGCTTCATCAAGCAGCATCTGTGGCCCAAGGGCAGGAGGTGTAAGCGTGGCAAAGAAGCGTGGTCTGGGCAAGGGACTGGAGGCGCTCATCCCGGTGACCACTGACGAGCGTCCGCCCGGCTTGCTCGAAGTCTCGGTAAATGACATCGCTCCTAACCCCATGCAGCCCCGCCAGAAGTTGGACCCGCAGTCCTTAGAGGAATTGGCCGCCTCCATTCGCGAGCACGGACTTATTCAACCGTTGATCGTCAGCAGCACGGTGCCGGGTATGGGCAACGCGCCTTATCAGCTCATCGCCGGGGAGAGGCGCCTGGAAGCGGCCAAGCTGGCCGGATTGTCCACGGTGCCGGTTATCGTAAAAGAAGCGACGCCCCAGGAGATGTTGGCCCTGGCCCTGGTGGAGAACATCCAGCGGGCCGATCTCAATCCCCTGGAGGAAGCGAGCGCCTACCGTCAGCTCATGGATGAGTTTGGCATGACGCAGGAGCAGGTGGCGGAGAAGGTGGGGAAGAGTCGCGTGGCGGTGGCCAACACGGTACGCCTGTTGCGCCTGTCAGCGGCGGTGAAATCGGCCCTGGCCGGTGGACAGATCAGCGAGGGACACGCGCGGGCCTTGCTGGCCCTGGAGGACGACGAGGCCCAGGTGCGAGCCTTGAAAACCGTCATCAAGCAGCGGCTCAATGTGCGTCAGACCGAGGAACTGGTGCGCCGGATATTGGCCGGCCCGCAGCCACGGCGAAAAGAAGTGACTACCCCGGAAACAGAGGCGCTGGAGAACAAGTTCCGTGAGCGCCTGGGGACCAAGGTACGGCTCTTTCGCAGCAAGCGAGGGGGCAAGTTGGTGATTCATTTCTACTCCGAGGAGGAGCTACAGGCCATCTACGACGTGATTGTGGGCGAGGCATGATTTCCTCTATTCCCTCTTGGGCAGGCATGCAGGGCGCTTGCAGCGCCCTTTCGCCGCTCGGCCTGGGGCTTCGAGCCCCAGGCTAGGCTGGCCAGCGTGCTTTTGGGAGGGTTCTCCAAG
>JACIWR010000024.1 GCA_014360845.1 Anaerolineae bacterium | reverse complement strand
GCTGGCCTGGCGGATGGCCTCGATGCTGCCGAAGTGCTGGAGCAGGGCCTGGCGGCGCTTGGGACCGATGCCAGGCACCTCTTCGAGCTGAGAAGCCAGCCCACGTTTGCGCCGCACCGTGCGATGATAGCTCACGGCGAAACGATGCGCCTCATCCCGCACGCGTTGGACCAGGTAAAGCGCTTGCGAATCGCGGGGCAAGATAATGGGCTCGGACTGAGCTGGGATAAAAAGCTCCTCGCGCTGCTTGGCCAAACTGGCCACGGCAAGATTGTCCAACCCGTATTCCTGAAGCACCTCCAAAGCAGCGTTGAGCTGCCCCTTACCCCCATCAATGAGGATCAAATCCGGCAGAACGGCGAAGGACTCGTCGCGCTTCTTGCCCGGCGCGAGAGCGCTCTGCTCCTCGCGGGCCTCCAGGGCGTGTCTGAACCGGCGTCTGAGGACTTCCTGCATCATGGCGTAGTCATCAGCACCGGGCACGGTCTGAATCTGGAAGCGGCGATAATCGCTTTTGCGCGGCACCCCTTTGACGAAAACAACCATACTGCCCGTGGCCGCCGTCCCCTGGATGTTGCTGATGTCGTAGCCCTCGATGCGCACCGGCGCAGCGCTCAGCCCCAGAGCCTCCTGCAATTCCGTCAGAGCCGCGGTATGCCTGGTCTCGTCCGCTTCCCACTGCGCGTGCAGGTAAGCCAGGGTTTCGGATGCGTTCTCGGCAGCCATCTGCACCAGTGCCCGCAACTGTCCACGGCGAGGCACACGGAGCCGCACCGCCTCCCCACCGCGCCGGGTGCGCAGCCAGCCTTCGATGAGCGGTGCCTCCTCAATGGACATGGGCAACAGGATTTCGGCGGGGATGTAGGCCGCCTCATCGTAGAATTGCTTGAGAAACGAGGCTACAATTTCCTGATCCCCCTCGCCGGCAGTACCCGTCAGCAAGAAATACTCGCGCCCGATGAGCTTACCTTGTCGGATGAAAAACACCTGCACGCAGGCCAACCCGTTGTCGCGGGCAAAAGCGACGACATCCTGATCTTTCGCATATCGCAAGACGACCTTCTGGCGCGCGGTGACCTGCTCGATGGCCTGAATGCGGTCACGTAATTCGGCGGCCTTCTCGAAACGCAACTGCGCCGCGGCCTCTCGCATCTGCGCACTCAAATCGGCGATGATCTCCTCCGTCTTCCCGTCCAAAAACAGGCAGATGCGCTCGATCATCGCCCGGTACTCTTCCTTGCTCACCGCCCCAATACACGGCCCCAGACAGCGCTTGATGTGATAATACAAACACGGACGCCGATCCTTGCCGGTGATCTCCCGCTTGCAGGTCAGATAGGGGAACAACTTACGCAACAGGTCCAAAGTCTGATGCACAGCCGACACCGAGGTATAGGGGCCGTAATACCGACCCCCATCCTGCACCATGCGCCGCGTAACCAGGACGCGCGGATAATCGTCCTGCCACGAAATCTTGATGTAGGGATAACGCTTGTCGTCTTTAAGGCGGACATTGAAGCGGGGGCGATGTCGCTTGATCAGATTACACTCGAGGATCAGCGCTTCTACTTCGGAGTCGGTGATGATGAACTCAATATCGGCCACCTCTTGCGTCAGGCGGTGCACTTTACCCGTGTAGTCCGTGGTAGAGGCCCGGAAGTAGGAGCGCACGCGGTTGCGCAGATTGACGGCTTTGCCCACATAAATGACCTGCCCCTGCGCGTCCTTCATCAAATAGACGCCCGGTTTGGTCGGTATGGACGGATAGCGTTCCTGAAATTCCTCGCGATTCACCGCTGCTCACCTCGACGGAAAATGACGCGGATATTGTACCACGAAACGCCCCTGAGGTCTACTGTAGCACCCGACGACGCCGGAGAAAATGGGGAAGGACCAACGGGGGGATAAAGACGAGAGGCACCGCAATAGCGTGGATACCCAGGTGATCAAGATGAGCACGCAGCCAGCCCCACACATACCCGTAAACCACCACCGAGAGGGCCGCCGTGAAACTGAAAATCGCCGCCCGTTCTGCCCGCCCCTCCCCTGGCTGCAGCGCTGCCAAAGGAACCAACCAAGTCGGATACCAGACCCGGAAGCTGGGGGCCAGCAGGAGATAAGTGAACAGCGAGCGGAAAGCGGTCACCACAGAGGCCGTCCGCTCACGCCAGGCGCGCGCCAGCAAGCGGAGGTAAAGGACGACAAACAATCCTTGCACAATCCAGCGAGGCAGTTCATACACGACGAATACCCAAAGGCGCGCCGAGCCAACGGCCAGTCGTTCGACCACGGCCTGCAAAACCAGGGCGCACAAGGTAGGGATGGAAAATCCCCAGCGCCGCGTGCTCTCCCCCAAGACGCCTGAAATGCTCTCCCACGGCGGCCAGAAAGGCAGATACAGGATCAAAATCACCAGCATCGCCACAGCCCCTGCCCGGACCAGGAAGTGCAAGCGCTCGCGCCAGGTGGGCCATTGCCAGAGGACGATAATCAACACCGGGGGGATGGTCAGCAAGGCGATAACCTTGCATAAAGCGGCCAGCACCAGGGCGAGGATAGAGAGGAGTGCCCGTCGGCGGGCCAACAGATAGAAACCCAACACGATGAAAAAGAGCATCACCGCGTCGTTATGTCCATTGCCAACCAATTCCAACAAAACCAGAGGATTCCAGGCGAAAAACAACATCCCCGCCACCCGCCGTCCCGGGGCGACGATGGACAGGAGACGATCCACGAGAAAGGCGGTACCCAGGTAGAAAGCAATCACCAGGGTTTTCAAACCCAACAACGTGGGCAGCAACTGCCCCCGACACAGCCAGGTCACCACCCCGGCCAGCAACTCCCACACGGGGCCATAGGGCGATGGGATGTACGTCCACTCACCGACATAGGGCAGAATAGGATCAGCGGGGAAATCGCGGGGGGTGAGCAGCAGGGGATTGCCGTGGTAAATAGCCAAAACCCGGCCCCGGAACACGTACTGAAAGAGGTCCGTAGCGTTGATGGGATACATCAGCCCCAGCGTGCCGGCGAAGATCAGCGCATAGACCAGGACCAATGGGCCACGATCGCCGGTTTGCTCGCGGTAATCATTGGCAAAGCGCCATGCCTGCCACCAGCATACGAAAAGGACCCCGAGCACAAGCACATAGACCCCACAAGCCAGGGGGCTGTAATGGGTCATCCCCTTCAAATCCAAAGGCCCGACGTGCTGCGACAGTGCAGGCAAGGGGAACCAAAGAGCAAGAAACATGCATGCCAATTCGATACAAAACCCGAGAAAGGCCAGACGAACGATCCGGCGCTCCGCCAGGTAGTGTTTCAGTCGGGCACGCATACATTACGACTCCGTAGAAAGATTCTCACCTGGGTGGTTCAACTCCTATCCCACCGCAGAGACGCCGAGGGAACCTGAAAACATCTCTGCGCCTCGGCGGTGGAAAAACGCCGATTTCAGCTACAAGCCGCCCCAAGGAGATCGGGCCCGGGGCCCGACGCGGATGCGGCAGGGCATGGCCCGGCCTTACCAACCCGCACAGGTGGGAAAGATTTTCACCTCAAAAAGACGGGGCAGGAGATTCCCCTGCCCCGAGCACGCTAACCCGTCGGAGTAGCAGGGAACACCAGGAACGGCAACGTCGAGCAAACCCCACAGCTACAAAATCCCACTCCTACCAGAATAAAGGCCAGGAGGCCCAACAGCCACAAGCCGACGCCCAGATACCCCAGCACCAGACCCGCTGTGGCCAGCCCATCGCCCCCCAGACGCCCCTCACTCTGGGTGATTTCTCTCTTGGCCATGTGGCCGAAGACAACGGCCAGCACACCGCCCACCAGAGGCAGCACAAACCAGCCGACGATGCCCATGATCAGGCTGGCCACGGCCAGGCCGCTGGTAGGCGGGGTCTCAAAGGGGATAGAGGGCGCTGAGGGAGCAGGAGGCACAGGAGAAGGCGCCGGTTCGCTCAAAGGTGCGCCACAGCTCTGGCAGAACTCTCTGCCTTCCGGATTTTCGTGGCCGCAATTTGGACAGATCATGAAGTCCTCCCTTCTCTCTGACCACGTCCCCGCTACGGCTCCCTTATGGCGCGGGGGTCATGAGCCCCTCTAGGACGTCAGAGAACACGTTGCCAATCTCAGGGCCGAGCAGGTTCAGGCCAAAAATCGGGCTGATGCACAAGAAAACGCAGCAACAGAGCAACAAGGCTACTACAACCACGATGATGATAATCAGCGTAGTGTTGCTTTTCTTCTGCGCCGGAGCCTCTGAGGGTGAAAAGTCTTCTGCCATTGTTCTGTCCTTTCGTGTTTGAATCGAGCCTTACAGCTCATGTGAAGAAGAGCGTCGCCCCTTACGACGCCCCGCGCACCCGTGAACGCTGCCACAGCCACCAGCCGATGATCAGCACACACAGGATCAGCAAAACGATCAGCAGCACAGGAACGAGCACGGCCAGCAGGGAGGTGAAGGCCGCCAGCAGATCCTCTGTCGTGCTCACCAGAGCATTACCCGCCCCTCCCGTCAGGCCGGTGACGACCGGACGGGTCGTGGTTTTAACCGCGTGTACGCCACCGGCCAAAAGCAAGCCGCAGATCAGGGCTAACACGGGGTGCACATCGGAGATGACGTTCGAACTGGCAGCAAAGAGAATCGCCCCGGCCACCGGTCGCACCACTGTTTGAACCCCATCGTTCACGCTATCCACAGCCGGTATCTTGTCCACCAAGACCTCGATGAGCAAGAGAAGGACCAAGACCCCTATCACCCAACCGCTGGTCAGTGCGTCCCACGGCTGGCGAAGGGTGATGAGGTCGGTATAGCGAGCCAGTACCGCCACCACCAGCAGCGGGATGTAGGCATTCAACCCCGCTGAGGTGGAAAGGCCGAAGGCCGTGGTCAAATTAGCCAGTCCCTGTACAATGGACATTCTGTTCTCCCGGCAGCGAACCTGCCTAATTACCCCCGGCAACGTCGCCGGGGGCTATGCTACTTTCAGCCTGCGGGGCAACGCACCCTCGCCCCTGCGAGCCAATTTAGGCCACCTTCGTGGTCACGATGCGATAAGCCTGTCCGTACGCATGGGCGTTAACCAGCATAGCGTAGAACATGGTGAACAGAATGCCTACGCCACAAGCTATCATACCCAGATTGGTGACAACCCCGGCCAACAAGCTGACGACCAACACCATCAGGTAAGTGCCAATGTTGTCCTTGACCAGGTTAAAAATCTCGCCCAGGCGGAAAGCTGCCCCCAGCTCCCAGGCCTCAGCGTACTTGGTCATCACTGGCGGGATAATGAGCATCAGGACCAGGCTGTAGAGCAAGCTCACGCAGTTCATGCACAGCGAGCCAAAGGAACCCAGGACGTTCGCCACATCCTCGTTCTGACCGGCGAGGGCCATTACTCCTATGAAACAACACGCGATCAACAAAATCGGGATGCTGTATACCAGCCCGATGACGAAAGCCATCAGCCCTTTCATGAACTTTCCGCCCCAATCGTCCCACTCGGGCAGAGGAAGCTCTCGCCCTTCCATGACGTTCTTGAGGGTCTCCAGCATGTAGCCGGTAGTGAAGAAGAAGCCCGCGATGGGAATGAGGTTGATCACGCCACCGAGGAGCACCTTCTTCACCCAGTCCTCATCTTCAAAAACGTAGCTGAACGCTCTTGCAATGTCCATGATGCCCTCCTTTGCAAATATGATTTTGACAGATCAAGACGACCCGTCCGGTGATTCTATTATAACAGATTTCCCATGCTGAAGCAATGCCCATGGTGAGGACGCACCGCCGTGTAACAGGGTACTGGTTGCGGGAAGAAAAGAGCCCTACCCGCCACCGCCAAGTTCGGCCCAGCCCTTGTCTGGCGAAGCCGTCACCGAAGGGGCTTGCGGAAAGAAGCTCCCCTGCTCGTTGACCTGGTGCCCATAGGACGCAGCGTGCTGTGCCCCAGGGGCTACAATCCAGGCATGACCAACGAACCGGTCACCAGATAGCGTAACAGGTTGAGCACGGATATTTCCGCCAGGGAGCTCACTAAACCCAGAGCCAGGGGAAGCACTGCGTCGCGCCAGGTCTCGGCCACGGCCTCGCGGCGGATGATGACCAGAACGATCATGGTGTTCACCAAAGTGAGCATCATCAACACGCTTAAGGTGCTCAGCAAAGCCACCGGATACAACAAAAAGGCCGGTTGAAGCTGAACGATGTAGACCATCACTGCCGCTATGGTCAACAGCACACCCAATTCCCCCAAGCCGCGGATGACTCGCTGCCTGGTGACTTTTCTCCAGAGAGTATAATTGAACACCGGCAGGACGATGATACTCATCGCCAAGCCGTTGAGCGTGCCGGTAGCCAGGCGTAACCAGTTGCGAGGGGTGTACAGGTGAGGAGCAGTGGGGAAGAAGTGAAGATACGAGTTGACGCCGTCCACACCCATGATGGCGATGAATGCCACGGCGGCCACGAGCACCGGCGTCGGGGGCATCTCCGTGGCCCGCTGCCGTCTCAGCGCCCACATGGTGGCGAAACCGAGCAACGCCCCCAGGTATGTACCGGTACAACGGGCGCAGAGCGGCAATTGTCGCCCGCCGAGAAAAAGTGAATGATCGGGGATGCGGTGACAAATGCCGCTGCCGATCAAATCGGCTTTGTCCAGGGGATGCCAGGGTGGGGCCAGGAGAAATCCGGCAATGATGACCAGGGCTACTATCAGCACTACCTGGTCCAGCCGGCTGCGTTGCATCATCTGGGGTTTGTGGTCAGCGTTTTCCATAAATGTGTCCGAAGTATTCACCCTCCCGCCGACCGCGCCGTAAGCGTTTGCCTGAGTGAAGCCGAAGGAAGCCTTGTTCCGAGAGCAGGGAAGAGACTTCCATCAGAACCTAGCATCAAAGCGCCCTTCCAGCCAGGGGAGGGTGGAGGTTGAGTGAGACTTTTGATTTGGCAGGCGTCTGGCGAATTTGGTTGTGGCTACGAAGGCCGAGGCTCAGAGATCGAGCTGTGATCGGCCGGGAGCCGACAAGACATCTTCGCCAGAGTCCAATCAAAAGCTATTATACACCCATTGCCCCCCCTCGGCAAACAGATATTGGGGGTGACTACTCAGCCTATGCTCCAAGTCCTCGTCCCGGGGACGTCCCATGCGGCAAGACGCTGTCTTTTGCGCGGTTTTCTCAGCCGAGACGCCCCCGGGACGGGGGCTGCGAGCCTGGGGAGGACAGTGCGCCTGCTAGCCTGAGTAGTAACTATTGGGGTTAGAAAGAGCTTGCCCCTGTGAGGGTTCGGACAATTCGCAAGACCGCCCTGCTTTCCTGAACTAACTCGCTGCCTCTGTTATCTTAAGCACCCACAGAGCGTAGAGGGTCAGCCACTTGCTGGGTTCTCCCTTTTTCTCCAGATTGGCCTGCATCCGCCCGTAGGGGGTGGATTCCAGTATCCACTTCCCCTCAGGAGTCTGTTTTTCCCGCAGTACCGTCAGGGCATCCTCCATCCGCTCGTCCTGGTAGCCCAGCCGGGTCAGCACCCACAGGCCGCGCAGGATGTGGTATCCGTAGAACCAGGGGAAAGCCAGTTTCAGCCAGGCGGGTTTAATCACGCGAAAGTCGTGATGATCGGCGCGGTAGAGGCGATGCATGAGCAGGAACTCGGCACCGCACGCCGCCGCCTTCCGCACCTCCGGCGGACGCCTGTCCTCTGGCAGCTCGGCAAAGGCTTCCAGGGCGCAGATGGTACCGTAGAAGCAGGAGTGCTTGTCTCGAACGTGAGCTTTCCAGTAGGGACAGAGCCAGCCGCCGTCGGCGTTCTGGATGCTCACCAGCCAGTCCACGGCCTGCCACAGGCGAGAATCATCGCCGTATCCCAGCCGCAGCAGAGCAGCAACCACGTTCCCCGTCAGGCAGGAGAGGGTCATCTGGTGCACGTGATCGGCGATGAAAGCCGATTCCTCTGGCAGCTCTTTTCCTGCCGCCTGCCTGCGTTGCGCCACGTAGGCGTACTCTCGCCGCGCTCCGACCTCTCCCACCTCGGCAAATCCGCCATCCGGCTGCTGAAAGCGAAAGATATATTCCACAGCTCGCTGCACCCGCGCATCCTCACGGCTCAGGGCCAGGTGACCCAGTACCATCAGCGTCCAATAGCTGGATTTGTACTTGGGCTGGTAGGGACTGTCCGGGTCGCCCCAGCAGCCGAGAGGGTCCTGGCGGGCGAAGATGCGCTCCACTATCCTCGAACGAGGGATGGCCGCGCGGGCCGCTTTGACCTCAGGGTCATCCTCGGTCTGTTCCAACAGGTGACGCAGGGTAAGATAGCGCACCGAGGAATTGTCCGGCTCCAGCAGCCAGGGGATAGGAGCACGATGAAGAGCTGTTTTCGTCATGGCTCGCCTCCGCCTCGGTCACGATAGTTCTGCGAGAAGCGATTTCGCTTCTTACCGGCCTGAAGAGCCGGTGCTGGTGCTCTTCAGGCCGGTGCTGGTCTACGTTTACGTGGTCAGGCTTTGTCTGATCCCGTCCAGAGTAGCCTTGGCGTCCGGCACGAAACCGAAGAAGCCCTCTAACTTTTCACAAGCGTAGTCATCGCAGTAGGCACAATTGACCACGCCCCGCTCCATGCCACAGGCACGGATCTCACACTCGAAGCAGTGATTGCAATGTCGTCCATCGCTGCTCAGGCAACCGTCGCAGATGACAGATTCGGCGGTGATGTCGGGCGCGTTGAACTCCTCCCGCCATTGTGCAGCCACTCGCTCCAGGGCGGCGCGATCGTCCGCCTGAGTGGCGATGTAGGCCGGACAGTCGGTGCACACCAACCCGCAGTAAGCGATCATCTTGTCCATCAGATTTTTCCTCCGTTCTTGCTGGTGATGGCTTCAAGCCATCTGTCCAATCCGCTTTTGCAACCGCCGCACCAGGAAAGTGAGCCACGGCGAGGGATTCTTCTTATCGGCGAAGGACCAGCCCTTCCAGGCGCGGTACATCGAGCTCGCTGTGTAACGCCCATGCTCGTCAGCCTGGGCAGTGATGACATCTACCATCTGTCGGAAGCGGGGATCACTATGGACGAAGGGGAAGCGACTGAGCACGTCTACTACATGCAGGATGTCATACCAGACGAAGGGGTACTTGAGCTTGCGAAAGTCGGTACCGATGCCGAACATGTAAATCTTGCGCTCGCCCTGGTGTTCCCAGTGCCAAAGGAGCATCTCGGCAGCGGTGCGCGCGGCGGGGCTATCCCGCAACGGCGGCCACTGAGCCAGAGCCCTCAAGACGTAGAGGTTGACGATGGGACAGGGGTCATCCTTGCGACCCGGCCCGCGAAATCTGCCCAATTCCGGCGCGACAACGCAGCGCCAGCCGTTATCATCCAGCAGACCGACCAGATGATCCACCGCCCGTTGCACGCGCTCATCTTCACCCAAACCCATCGCCAGCAGGGCATAGAGCAGCACAGGCGCGTCGCACAGCATCCACGTCCACATATCCTCGCCCGTGCCGCCAAAGGCCTTGGCCACGTTTACCAGGCTCCGGAAAGCGCCTTCCGGCGACTGGTGAGCCAGCACGGCGGCAAGCGCCCGGTCCATGCCGGGGTCATCAGCCCGGACGCCGAAATCGGCCAGGATGCTGAATTTGTGAAGGGGATGAGCAGCGTCGTTGTGACGTTTGAGGGCGTAGCCGGGCCAGGTAGCGGTCTCGGCGATGAGGTCTCGCACCCGTGGATGGGCCAGCATCTCGGCACGAGCGCTCTGCACCTCGGGATCGTCCCCGGGCCGATCGAGCAGGTCCACCAGGGTGCGGTAGCGGGTCCAGGGCTCGTCCGATTCCAGCAGCCATAGGATCAAATCATCGGTCACGGGCCACTCCCGCGCATCCGCCGCAAGCGCTCCACGGCCTCCTGATGGTGCCGGTGACCGTCGTTGGCAAAGGCTTCGATCCGCTCGCAGGTGACGAAATCCGGGCACTGACCGCAGTGCTCCAGTCCTCTCTCGTCCACGCAGCACTTCAGCAACACGCAGTCTGGCGACCAGTGCACTGTCCGATCCCCCCGACAGCCGTTGCAGTACATCTTGCGCGCAATCACCTGTTCGATGCCTTCGTGCTCCTCCAACCAGCCCCGCTCTTTGAACCACGTGACCACGCTCCGGGCCGCCTCGGGATCAAAGGGCGCGCGACGGATGTCGCAGGAGCCACAATCAAGGCCGCAGACGGCCATCATCGTCCCTGGAACCTCTGTCATGCTGTTGCCTCCTGAGTTTACACCGCTGCTCGGCCTGGATTGCCAAATCCAGCCCGCCCGCGTGGAGCACCCCTTCCGGCAGCGTCTCAATAGCGAATATCGGCATAGACGACCCCGCGGCGCACTCGCTCCCTTTGCTCTTCAAGCCACTGCTCCAGCCCCACCGCCTGCAGTCGCCGATTGTCGGCAATGAGTGTGGGATAACGAGCGCCCAAAGCGGTGATGTGCTCACAGGGGAAATCAGGACACCCGCTGCACAGTTCCAGCCCACGCTCTCGGGCACAGGTGCGTATCTGGCACTCCGGGAAACCACCGCCCGCCCGGCAGCCGGCACAGCCCCCCTTCTCCTGGAGCTTCTGCAAAAAATCCCAAAAGGCAGTGAAGCCGGGCACAGTAGGCCCCCAAGAAGGCCAGCCCTCCTCGGTCATCGCCTGCTGAAGGACCGCAGCTTGCCGGGGAATGCGCGATCGCTCAGCGCACAGCTCACAATACAGCCCGCAGTAAGTCACGAACTCCAGTTGATCTGTCATTGCAGCCTCCCCAGCACCGCCTGGTTAGCAGAACTGTTGTTCGACAATTACATTATAACAGAACATGCGTTCGTTGTCAAGGGACAATTGAGCATTAAGCACTGTGCCAACCTTACTTGCATTATGCTCTGGCTTGGGTTATAATAAAATTACCTCGACGAAAGGGGGCAGAAGACATGAGCGAGACCAGCACCATTCACTGGGAGATTGACCAACTGGTCAAGGCCCGCCTGTTCCCCGATGAACAGGCCGTCTTGCGGAGCGCCCTGCGCGCCCTATTTCAGTCTCGGCCCGACATCAGGCGACAGATGGTGATCCGCGCTTACACCGCGGGAGAGATCAGTCTAGGCAAAGCCGCTGAGATGCTAGGGGTCTCGCATGAGGAGATGAAGGAGATTCTCTCTGAGAGCGGAGCTGCGATTCACCTGGGGCCACGCACGGTGGACGAGTTACTACAGGACGCGGCCAATGCCTGAGTACATCTTTGACACCACGGTGCTCTCGAACTTCGCAGAACGGTTCGAGTTGCTTGAGGCGCGGTATCGCGGTATTGCTTTCACCACAGTGGAAGTCAGTGACGAACTGCGGAAAGGTGTCAACGCTGGCTACGCCTATCTCGAGACAGTTCTACGCCAAATAGAATGCGTGAACCCTGACGGGTGGCTCCGCATCCTGGCTCCTAAATCAGCAACTGAACACCGTTTACGCTCTGAGTTTGACCAGTTCCTTGATCCTGGTGAGGCGTCATGTCTAGCATTGGCTGTTTCGCGGGGCTTGATCTTTGTCACCGATGATCTGGCAGCGCGTCGCTTAGCCCAGGAGAGAGACGTACCCCTCACAGGCACTTTAGGCATTCTGGTCGCCCTGGTGCGCGATGGCGCGCTACCCATCGCGGAGGCCAATGCCATGCTGGCGAACATGGTCCAACGAGGCTATCGGTCGCCACTGGATCACCTGGACGAGCTGATTTGAACTATTCACCCCTACTTACGACCCGGCGTTCAATCTCCTCCCCCTGCCAAAGATGGCGTCCTTGCCACATGTTCCCTAATGCTTCATATTACCCCCTCGTAGGCATGGGCGACCGCAAGGGTTCGCCCCTACATTTTGTTTGTGGAAATACTCCTCATGTCCACTCGGATCCATGCCATGCATCAACAGACGATGTCCCGCAGCCGCTGCCACGCCACCTCCTCCAGGTCGGCTAATCTGTTGAGCCAGGCCACGCCCTCGCCCAAACGCGGGGCAGGATCATCCATCTCAGAGATTTGGCGGAACCACTCGCCCAACTCCTCCCAGACATCGCCGATGCGTTGGAATTCGTCGGCGCTCTCGTTCAGCCGCGGATCTGCCATTATCTCCGCCGCCTCGCGCAGGAAGCGGCTGAACATATAGCGAAACAAACCGCCTCCCGTGCCCCCCACCGGACTGATGAAGATGTAAGAGTTGAAAAGCGTCCAGCGCAATTCGTCCGCGTCCAACGAGTTCGGCCACTGGGGAATCATCTTGGCTGCTTTGCGGATGCCTTTGACGCCAATGTTGCTGATGGGGGGCTCCAGCATGGGTTCTACCTGTTCGACAATGGCCTCTCGTACCTCGGCGGCGGTCGGTGCCCGTTTCTCGCTGAAGTCGAAGGTGTACCACTTGTTCTTGGGCGGGAAGGGCTTGTAGGTCGAGCCCCGTGCCTTCTGTAAATCCTCCATTGAAACCGGGTGCAGTTCCTTGTCGCGGTCGGCGATGAGCACCTGCTCGGTTTCGGGGTCGTAGCCGCATACCACGACGACGTGCCAGCCGAAGTGATAGTCCGTGTCGCCAAAATCGAAATAGGGCAGAAAGCCCATATCGCACTGAATCATCACCGGCTGGCCCGCGTCGAGCATCTCCAACAGCGTTTCCCGTGCCTTGCGCGCGCTGGAGGTGGTGTGGAACTCGATTTTGACGCCGGTACGGCGACCGGCCACCTCCTCCAGGTACGGAGGGCGAAACCCACCCCTACCCCCCATGAAGGGGGTCTGTCCCTTGAAATGCCAATAGCTGAAACTCACCCCGGCCCCCAGCCCCAGAAGCATGTCCTCGCTGATGTCGTGGTCGTTGTAAACATAGATGTGACGCATGGAACCGGTGACGCAGTGGTGCGTCTCCAACGACTTAAATCCGGCCAATGGTTTGAGCGCCATTTTTATCCCTCGCTTTCTGCCTGAACAATCAGTCGGGCCACGGGCCCGACTGAAGCTGACGCGCTCCTATGCCAATAATGCCCGCAACTCCTCCTGCTCCGCCTTGGGCAGCACCTGCATCGCCCGCTTGATAATGCGGCGCGTGGAACGCCCGGCATGGTGGGCATGGCGGCGCAGATAGTCGGCCACCGGGGCCGGGTGTCTCTTGCCGATCTCCCGCAGCGCCCAATCCACAGCGTCCTGCACCTCCCGCGCCTCATCGGCCATGACGGCGTCCAGCACGGCGAACTCGTGCTCGCCGGGGCGATACGTCTTATCTTTGGGCAGGCTGGTCAGAACGGCCACGCCGAAACGGCGCGCCCACTTGTTCTCGCTCCGCACCCAATCCCGACAGCGAGGCAGCACCGCTTCGGGATGGCGCTGCACGACGTACCGCAGGCCGAAACAGGCCAGTTGGTCACACTCCTCCCAGTTGCGGATGTCGTCCACGAAAGAAGCGGCCAGCTCCAGCGTCCGCTCCCATTGGCGCTTGCCCAGGCGTTCCAGCATTTTGGCGGCGATAACGCGCTCGTCGCGGGAGCCGTTGTGCCACAGCCGCTCGACCAAGGCAAAAGCTTCTTCAACGTGGTGCTGACCCCATTTGCTCAATTCAGCGGCAATGAGCC
The DNA here is from genome assembly GCA_014360845.1 of Anaerolineae bacterium. Taxonomy (GTDB): domain Bacteria; phylum Chloroflexota; class Anaerolineae; order JACIWR01; family JACIWR01; genus JACIWR01. Next base: position 6,423 of record JACIWR010000024.1, on the reverse strand, counting down.
GCAGAACAGGGACCGGCACGCCATAGCTTTTCCCCAGCCCTGGGATGAAACGCGCCGCGCCGGCAACATTCTCCTCGCTGCCCAGGGAGCGCAGCAGGCCGTGCAACTCTGCGTCGAAGGTCTGGGGTTCGCCCACGTGAGCCAGCAGGGCAGCCCCTTGAGCTCGCACTTGCGCTTTGTCTATGGTCATTTTGCACCTGTGCCTTTCAGCAGGTAAACACCTGTCCTACCCGTGAGCGTCAGTCATCATAACGCCGCACGTAGGCCACTGCTTTCTCTTTTTCCGCATTCATAACCACCTCCAGGAGCCGTCCCCCTGTCACCGCCCGCACATCTATGACTTTGACGTACTGAGCATACGGCTCATCGTCCGGCAAGAAAGCAGTCAGCATGTTGGGACTATCCTCGAAGAAAGCCCTGTTGAACACCGTATCCGGCTGGTCGGGATAAAGAGCCAGGGGATAAATGTTGGCCTCGACCAAATCCTGGAAGAAATGGGTGCCGTAGGAGACCTCCGGCATACCCCCCGATTCCGCCGAACCTACTTCGATCAGCATAGAGGTGTTGTAAATATCGGCGTAGCTTACCCTGACCCCCAGATCAATGTTAGCACTGCCCCAGCGACCAGGTCCGATAAGGATGTAACGATGCCCTTCCAACTTCTTGTTCAACCGACCGACGACCCGCCCGATCTCCAATTTGGTGGTGTAGTCGGGTATCTGAGCATAGCGCGCAGGGTCCACGTAGACCACGTACTCGATGCGCGAGACAAGGCCATCCGGCACCAGTTTGGCAGAGGTGAAAATCACGTCCTCCGAGGGAATATACGACGGGGCCCGATGCTCCGCCTCCACCACCTGGCGGCTGAGGGGGCGGCACTGCAGCAGATGGATGATATACCAGGGAGGTTCGGTCAGGATCTCCACTGTGAATTCAATATCCACGGGGCAGCCGTAAGCTCGCTCCAGTTTCTGAAGTATCGCTCGCATCAAAGTGGTGAAGGTTTCCTCTTGCAGCAAGCGGTCGAACGTTAACACCAGCTTCCCAGGTGTGACCTCAGGGCTCATGAAATAGATGGGCTGGATATAATCACCCTCGTCCAAGGAGGCCAACAACTCAATAAAGGGATAGTCGCTGCCGAGGACCTCGCTGATCGGCAGGGTCTTGAAGGCATTCTCTTCCAGGTCTATGACATCCATGAAGTGCTGGGAGTACTTCTTTATCTCGGCTACCGTGACCTCCGGTCGAAGTTGGGGGTGGCTGAGAGCGACCATGCGCGGATAATCGCTGGCCACGCGTTCCACGGCGCGGGTGCCCAATCCACAGACGATTCGCAGGAAGCCATCTTCGCGCCGAATCCTACGGTTCCAGCGGAAGGGATTGCGTCCGAAGGCCACGCCGGCCACTGTGGGAAAGAAGTAGCGGCCATAGCGAGCACCCTCTACCTTTTGGATGAGCACCGCCATGCGCTCATCATAATCCACCAGACCCACCTGTTGCCGATAGAAAAGGGCATCGGGGTTCAGCGTGCTGGCATAGATGCGGCGCACCGCGTTGAGCAGCGCCTTCAGATTTTCGACAGGCGTGCCTTGATTGGGACAGAAAACGCTTTCGTATTTCCCGGCAAAAGAACGGCCAAAGTTGTCCTCCAACAGGCTGGAGGAGCGCACAATCAGCGGACTGTCTTCCATCTGCTCTATCAGCATGGCCAGGTTGTAGACCACATAATCCGGAAACCGTCCGCGCATAAAGAGCTGGCGTATCTGAGGATAATCGGCTTCGATCTCCTCCCGCGTTTTGTATTTCTGGTCGGAGAAGCGGAAAAGCTCGTTGTGGGCCAGGAAATCATAGTAGACATCGGCGCCGATGAAATAAGAATCCGGGATGACGACGTGCTGGCTGAGGGGCAGGGGATCGTCCGACTCATTCTCTTGCAGAATCTTGTACGCCAACATCATCCCCGCTGCTTTGCCGCCTATCTTGCCCCGCCCGAAGCGTCGGCTGTGGATCTCTCTCAGGTCGGAGATGTCAAAGTGCTCCCGGGCCACGCCAACGAAGCCCAGTTGATCGCTGATCATGCCGCGGATGAGCACCACGATGATCTCCTGCAGATGGTGCCGCACCTGGGCCTGTTTGGCGGGCGGCAACTTCTCGTACTCCTCGGCCTGGGCAAAGAGCATATCCCAAGGCGCTAGCTCCGGGTTAAAAGTGAGCACGATGTCCTCACCTGGCTTCCGGGCGCTGAGAGCGGAGCGCACGATTTCCTCAAACAGAGTATAGGGCAGATTCAGGGCGAAGTAGAAATCGGTCAGGTGATCGCGGACGATGCGCTTTCTCTCGGCCCACTGTTCAGGTGATTCCTGCATCAAGGGCTGCGACAGGCCCTCTTTCTCCTGGGTCGAGAGCGCTTTGGCCTCCACTTCTCGCTCGAATTGCTCCGGGGTGATAACGCCGCGAGCGAACAACTCCTGGCGCATTCGCTCTCGAATCTCGCGGGCCAGAATGGGGTATTCGGAGAGTTTCAAATAGACTGATAGTACCTTGGGTACGTGATGGAGGTCGTAATCCACTGTCCTGCTCCTCCCAGTCCAATTTATGATAGCGATACTGTAGAATCGGGCAAACCCCTCACTACCTGATCTTGCGGCGTTGGATTCCGCGAGCGGAGGCGCTATCCCGCAGTTATGCTGCGGGACAGCGAAAGCCCGTTGGCTTCGAACATCTCCCCAGGGCCGTAGGACAGGCCTTCCAGCCTGTCCGCGCAGGCTGGAAAGCCTGCGCCACATGCTGCCCGAGGCGGCGGGTTACACTGGCGGTGACGGCTTCCCCATCGTTGACGGGGGCTTCTCCAAGCCCCTCACCGGGCAGAGGCTTCACTGGCGCGATGGACCTCGCTGGCGGCACGCAGACCAGACTCAATAGCGCCCTGAATCCAGGCATGGGTCAGCGTCGTGTGCTCGCCAGCAAAATGCACCCGCCCTTCGGGAGCGACGATGTGCTCAAAAAGGGCCAGTTCCTGCCCCGGATTGAAAAAAGCAAAGGCTCCCCCGGCAAACCGGTCCTGATCCCACACCACAGAGGTGCCTACCTCAAACTCCTCTCTGATCTGCGGATGAATGTGCGCCAGGTTATCCACCGCCCGCGCGATACGTTCCTCGGGACTCAGCATCCCCCAACGCCGCGCGTCGTCGGCCCAGGTGTAACTGGCCAGCAGCACTCCCCGACCGGTCTCGCGACCATGTTCCGGATAGTAGACGTTGCGAACGGGTAAATCGGTCACGGTCACCCCGCCAAAAATCTGTTCGTCCTCCTCCCAGAAACGGCGACGAGCCTGCAAGAAGATTTTGGCGGCTGTGGCATAATGCAGCTGGCGGATGGCCCGTCTTTTGCCGGGCGAGAAGGGTTTTAGCTGCTCCACATGCCGTAACACAGGGAAAGGAACGGTGACAATAGCGTAATCACCAATCACCCGCTCCTGTCCGGCCCGCGTCCGATAATAAACCGTCACCGAGGTGTCATCCTGGTCAATGGCCACCATCTCGGCTCCGAAGCGGATGCGCTCATGCAAATCCGGCAGGAAAGCGCGGGGCAGCAAGTCCATCCCGCCCTCTATCTGCACCAAATCATGGTAGCAGCCCACCACCTCCTCACGCAGGAGCTCCAGGAAAGAAGAGTGTATCAGCGCCTCCTGGTTGAGGAGCAAACCAAACATCTCCATAGCCCCCTCGGACCAGTGGTTGGCCTCCAAGAACTGGCGCACCGAGTAGCCACTGCACTGGGCAACGACTTCGGGCCAGGCAGCCTCCCCCTCCCTCTCGAAGCGCTGGAGAAGGGGGCGAAGGGTCTCCTGCCAGAGCTGGGCCGCGGTCTTGCCCCGCTCGTGTTCAGCCACGTCAAACCCCAGCCGATCTGGATCGGCATTGACCTCCGCAACGCGATGACGCAGACCGTGCACGTAACAGAATCCACGTGGATTGTGCATCGTGAAGGGCGAAACGCTCAGCCCCCATTTCTTGACGTAAGCCATCGTCAGCACATGCGAGCGAGGAATGCGCATGGCCCCGGCTTCGGCATAGAGCCCCTGAGCGAAGGGTTCCCGCAGGGTATAGACGCGACCACCCACGCGCTGGCGCGCTTCCAGGAGCACGGGATCGTGTCCGGCACGCAGCAGCTCATAGGCTGCCACCAGACCGGCTACGCCGGCTCCCACGATGATGACCCGCTGAGACCTGACCGGCTCAGGCTTCAGCCCCTCGGTGATGATAGATAAGTACGACGCGATTTTGTCTTGTGTCACAGTCACACGCTCCAATCGTAACTGCTCAGGCCAGCAGCGGTTGAAGCCGCGCCATAGAGCCTGCGGCTGGCTTCTACCTCCGCGGACAGAAGCGTCCACTCTGGCGAGCGGGAGAAGGCTTTGCGCCAGAATCCGGTCAGCGGCAAATCAAAAGGGGAGTGCGACTCTCGCGCAAGACCTGGTCCACAGTGCTACCCAACATCGCCTCCACCAGGGGGCTGTGTCCGTAGCTGCCCATGAGGATGAGGTCACACTGGCGCTCCCTGGCCGTCCGCAGAATAGCAGTGGCTGTCTCTCCCTGGGCCTCCACCAGAGCGGGGTGGACGCCGTGCTTTTCCAGATAGGATTGCGCCCGCGCCAGCACCTGCGATGTAACTTGCTCGCCCTCCAGCACCGTGATAACGGTCAGGGGAATTTGCCACTTCCCGGCCAGGTAAGTCGCCACGAAAAGGGCCTCATCTGCCTTGGGGCTGCCGTCGTAGGCTAACAGCGCCTGCCGAAAAGCGGACACCTCCCCCGGCACTGCCAACACCGGTCGCGGACAGCGCTGTAGCAGGGTGCTAAACCCGGAACTGAGCCGGGCCAGCAATTGCGGCGCGGGAGGATAATTCAGGCTGAGGACCACCAAATCGGCCCACCGCGACCGCTGGCAGATGGTATGGGGCACTTTGCCGGCAGCGATGACCAGCTTACCCCTCACACCGGCCTCGGCGCAGCGCCGATCGAACTCAGCCTGCACCGCTTTGGCGGCCTCGTCCTCGCGGCGTTCTTCGGAAGGGACAACGTGCAAGCCGAGCAGCCGCGAACCCTCGCGGTGCGCTATCGCAACGGCCTGCTCCAGGGCGCACCAACCGTTTTCCTCGCCGTTGATCGCCACCAATAAGTCCGCAAACAGGCGGTCGTCTCGACGCACCGCCAAACGCTCGGCGCGCCACTGCCCCGGCTCGGGGCCGCTCTCCAGCTCGTCGGGGGTGACGGCCTCGATAAGCTTGGTCACCACGCGCTTCGCCCCCCCTTGCGCCTGGGCAGCCAGGTCGGCGGCCACCAGCGCCGGCTCAATCTCCCACCCCAGAGCCTGTTCCAGCTCGCCCCGGTGCTCGGCCAGCCACAAATACAGGTCCGTCTCGGTGCGATCGGGGAAATCGCGCAGGAGATCTTGGCTACGAATGATGTCCACGATGGGCAGGTACACAGTGTCGTACCAATGAGCTGCGGCTTCCTCGTAAGGAATCTCGCGCTGCTGTTCCAAACCCATGAAGTAGCGATGGACTTGAATATGTTCTTCCAATATGCGATACTGACCAGGGACGGTGACCCTCAGGTCCGCCTGTGGACGGGTCTGGTCCAGGCGAGTGTGTTCCAGAAACTCGGCGTACTCGGCTTTCAGAATCAGGTCATCGGGCTGATCGTCGGGCGACAGGGGCACGCGGGTATGAACCTCGGTGACATAGGCCTCGATATAGGTCGCGCCCAGGCGGCGGGCTACCGAAACGCGGTGGTTCCCGTCCAGTACGAAGTAGGCCTCGCCGATTTTATAGACCTCGATAGGGGGCAGACCGGCAAGGCCGGTCATCGCACGTCTGACCCGGGCCCAGCGCATCTCGGAGCTATCTTCCTTGGGCAGAAAACTGCGGGTAAAGTCGTTGTAACGTCCCACGCTGCCCACGATAGCGTCCAGGGGGATCTCTTGCAAGCCGCGCCTGCTCTGCCCGGCAGCGCGCAATTTCGAGCGCACTTCGTCATAGGCAAGCAGGTCAGCCGACTTACCGGTGATGCGGGCCATGATCTGTTCCAGAGCCGCCCGGCGACGGGCACGCCTGAAATCTTGCACGGCGGCGTAGTAACTCTCGGTCATCAATCTTAACCCTCTCCTCCTACAGTTCAGCCTGGGGCTCCAAGCTCCAGGCTGAGAATTAACAGGTGTTGGATGAAAGTTAAGATAACTGGCAGTCTGGCAAATGTGGCTTGATCATCTATTCGCGCCTATTTTCGTGGCCCCAATCGGTGTGCGGCAGGTCTTTGACCCGCCGGGAGCAGGAATCGCAACCCAGAGCGAACTCGCAGGGCCTGTCAATAGTATACCACTAACCGCCCCATTTGGCTAATGGGGCTGTAGCGCATAACTC
>JACIWR010000239.1 GCA_014360845.1 Anaerolineae bacterium | reverse complement strand
GTGACTACTCAGCCTATGCTCCAAGTCCCCGTCCCGGGGACGTTCCATGCGGCAAGATGCTGTCTTTTGCGCGGTTTTCTCAGCCGAGACGCCCCCGGGACGGGGGCTACGAGCCTGGGGAGGACAGGGCGCCTGCTAGCCTGAGTAGTAACCTCGCTCTGTGAAAATCTGTGTGTTTCTGTGGCGAAATTGAATCGCTCACGGTTAAGGGGGGCGCTACCCGGAACTGGTCTCGTTGGTTGAGAAATGGCCGTCCGTCGCAAACTCGCCCTACTTTCCCCCGTGTCCCGGCTCCGCATCTGTACCCCGTGCTTCCCTTCGAGTTGTTCTCCACCCCTGAGTTGCAATCTGCCCAATTTGGGTTATACTAAACTTGAACGCATACATCATAATAAGCGGGGGCAAACATGAAAATCTACATCAGCGCCGATATTGAGGGCATTACCGGGACCACTCACTGGGACGAAGCTGACAAGAAGCAATCCGACTATAACGAATTCCGCGAGCAAATGACGGCGGAAGTCGTCGCCGCCTGCGAAGGCGCTCTGAAGGCTGGAGCGACGGAGATATGGGTCAAAGACGCTCACGATACAGGCCGCAACATCATCGCTTCCAAGCTACCCGAAGAAGTTCGCCTGGTCCGGGGCTGGAGCGGACATCCCTTTTCGATGGTGCAAGAGCTGGATGAGACTTTCGCGGCCATGATCATGATCGGCTATCACTCGCGGGCCGGCTCCGATACCAGCCCTCTGGCGCATACCATGACCGGCAGTGTGGCTCACATCCGTATCAACGAGCGCTATGCCTCGGAGTTTCTGCTACATGCTTACGTCGCCTCCCTGCTGCGAGTGCCGGTGGTGTTCGTCTCCGGCGATGCGGGACTGTGCCATGAGGTGCAAGCTCTGAACCCGCATATCAGGACCAACGCTGTGATGCACGGCGTGGGGAACTCGACAGTAAGCATCCATCCCCATCTGGCCGTGCAAAGGACTCGAGACGAGGTGGAGAAGGCGCTGAAAGACGACGTGTCCCGATGCCTTATCCCACTGCCCTCCCATTTCTCCGTGGAGGTCAAGTACAAGGACCACGCCAGGGCATACCGCGCCTCCTTCTTCCCTGGGGCCACCCTCGCGGAACCGTACACCGTTCTGTTTGAGTCAGACGACTACTTTGAGGTTTTGCGATTCTTTCTCTTTACGGTATAATGCTGGCACGTTGAGCTGAGGACAGAGCGTTTCTTATGTTTCTTTTCTACTTCGCCATGGCTTTGACGATATTATCGGGGGTGCTTTACCACATCTTTCAAAAGCTCACCCCTGCTCAGGTAAATCCATTGCTGGCCATGCTTGTGACCTACGGCACGGCCCTCGCCATCTGCCTGATCCTTCTGCCCTTTTACCCTGCCAAGCCCGGCGTTAGGGAATCCCTGCGCCACCTGAATTGGGCCAGCTTTGCTCTGGCCCTGGCGATTGTGGGCCTGGAGATCGGCTTTCTATTGGCCTACCGCGCGGGCTGGAACATCAGCCTCGGGGCGATAGTGTCGAACGTGGCCGTGGCCGTCGTCCTGGTTCCCGTTGGCTTGCTGCTTTTCAAAGAAAAGATTTCGCTCGTGAATTGCATTGGTATCGTGGTTTGCATCGCCGGACTGGTGATGATCAATCACAAATAGGTAATCAAATCAACAGGTGCGACGCCCTTCGAAAGTGCGTCGCACCTCAAATTGCATCCCAATCCTTTAAAGGAGAATGATACATGGTTCACAAAAACTATCCTGGCAAAGGCAAGGTGGCCGTGTTGCGCACCCGGCCGGAGACAGTGTTAGAAGACTATCAACGCTTGATGGAATTGGCCGGTTATCAGGAAGCGCTGCCCAAAGACAAAGACACCATTCTCAAAATCAATATCTCCTGGCAGACCTGGTATCCGGCCTGTTCCACCATGCCCTGGCAATTGGAAGGCGTGATCCGCACCTTGCAGGGGGCCGGTTATCGTAACCTCATCGCCGCGCACAACCGCACCGTCGTGGTAGACGCCTACGTGGGCGAGCGTAACAACAAACACAAATACGTGGTAGATAAGTACGGTGTGCGCAACGTTCACCTCTATGAACCCGAGATCGAATGGGTGGTCTACGAACCCAAAGCCCCCATGCTGGTGTTAGATCGCGTCTATCCGGATGGCATCAAGATACCCAAGATGTTCATCGGACGGAACATCATCCAGTTGCCCACGGTCAAAACTCACGTGTTCACCGTCATCACCGGGGCGATGAAAAACGCCTTTGGCGGGTTGCTCTCCGAGCGACGGCACTGGACGCACGCGGTGATTGACGAGACCCTGGTGGATTTGCTGACCATCCAACAAGAGATTCATCCGGGCCTTTTCGCCGTGATGGACGGCACTTTCGCCGGCGACGGCCCCGGTCCGCGGGCAATGCGCTGGCACGAGAAGGACGTGATCCTGGCCAGCGCCGACCAGGTGGCCATTGATGCCATCTCGGCCAAGCTGCAGGGCTTCGACCCCATGTCCCTCAAGTTCATCCGCCTGGCCCACGAGTTGGGCCTGGGCGTGGGCGACCCCAGGGACATCGAAGTGGTAGGCGATGTAGACGTGCTGGAAGAGAACTGGCACTTCGTCCACGAGGACACCTTCGCCAGCCGGGGGCAGAAGATGATCTACCACGGCCCCCTCAAGCCCTTCGAGCATCTGTTACTACGCAGCCCGCTGGTGCCCTGGAGCTACTTCGCCAGCAATTTCTATCACAATGTGTACTGGTATCCCTTCGTGGGCCGTAAACGGGTAGAGGCCGCGCTGCAAACCAAGTGGGGGCAATTGTTCAAGGCCTACGGGGCCGACGCCGGACTGGAAGGCGCGGTGCTGCCCGGCATCGAGCGCAAAACGGCAGCCATGGGACTGCTGGGACTGGCCGGTATAGCTGCCGTGGCCGGTTTGGGTCTGTGGCTGTGGAAGCACAAATCCGCGTAGGACGGGTTGGCAACCCGTCCTACGGACTTTGCTTATGATAAAAATAGACTGTCACGTGCACACTCATGCCTCGCCCGACGCGCTGAACTCGCCACAGGCCATCATCGAGGCTTGCCGCCGTCGCGGGGTGGACAAAATTGTCGTCGCCGATCACAATACCATTGCCGGGGCGCTGGCCTTGCGCGAGCTGGCTCCCGATTTGGTCATCGTCGGCGAGGAGATCAAGACCACTGACGGTGAGCTTATCGCCTTCTTCGTCGAAGAAGAAGTCCCTGCCCGCCTGCCGCTGGAAGAGGCCATCGCCCGTCTCCGCGCACAAGGGGCCATCATCGGCGTCTCCCATCCCCTGGACAGCCTGCGGCGGGAGGCGATGGGGCGTAAGGCGTTGTTGACCATCATTGATCGGGTGGATTTCCTGGAGGGATTCAACGCCCGCTGCATCCTGCCCGGCGACAACCGCCGCGCTCTGGCCCTGGCCCGCGAGCACGGCCTGCCGGTCACCGCTGGCAGCGATGCCCACAGCCCCCTGGAGATAGGCGCGGCCTATGTGGAAATGCCTCCCTTCGCCAGCAAAGAGGATTTTCTCTCCAGTTTGAGGCAGGCCCGCATCGGCGGGCACTTGAGCTGCCCACTGGTTCACCTTGCCTCGACGTGGGCAAAACTGCGACGGAAGATGAAAACATGGACATAATTCTCGGTCTCGGTCTCTCCTTCCTGGCCACTGCCATCCCAGCCCTGATATACATTGCCATCATCTGGTGGCTGGACCGTTACGAACGCGAGCCTCTCTGGCTGCTGTCGGTCACTTTCCTGTGGGGAGCGGTGCCGGCTATCATCCTGGCCCTCATCGCCCAGCTTATCCTCGACTACCCCTTCGAGCTCTTGGGGCCGGGTTTGGTGTCCAGCGTGGGCACCTATGGCATCACCCCACCCCTCACCGAGGAGACGGTCAAAGCCCTGGCCGTGCTGGGCATCTTTCTCCTCTACCGGCAGGAGTTCGACAACGTTCTGGACGGCATTGTCTATGGGGCGCTGGTGGGCTTCGGCTTCTCGGTCACCGAGGACCTTTTCGCTTTCCTGGGTACGTTGTTCACCGAGGGCTGGGAATCGTGGGGGATGACGGTGCTGCTGCGCGTGGGTCTCTATGCCCTGAACCATTCCTTCTTCACTGCCTGCACCGGTGCAGCCCTGGGCTACGCTCGTCTCAGCCGGGAAACGTGGAAGAAGGTTCTCGTCCCTCTGCTGGGCCTGGGGGCAGCCATGGTCTTTCACGGCCTGCACAATCTGGGTGCGGTGTTCGCCGAATCCACCGTCTGTCTCTCGCTGGTCGTTGCTACTCTGGTGGATTGGGGTGGGGTACTGGTCCTGCTGGTGATTATGTTGTTGACCGCCCGACAGGAGCGGCTGTGGATTGTCGCCCAGTTACGGGAGGAGGTGAGCAGGGGTGTCATCTCCGCGCGGGAATACGCTTTGGCCTCCACTTATCTTGACCGCTTCCGCACTCGCTGGCGGGCATTGACCCGGGAGGGTTGGCAGCGCTGGCGACAGTGGGGCCGCTTCTTCCACCTGGTGACGGAACTGGCTTTCAAGAAGCATCAGCTCCAGGCGGTGGACGAGGGGATACCTACCGTGCAGTTGATTGACCGTCTGCGCCGGCAGATTGGGGAGTTGCGGGCGGAGATGGGGCTGGGGGCGGTGGAGGTGGCTTTCTGTGGTCAGTGCGGGGCTGCGATCGCTCCGGAGAACCGCTTCTGCCCCAAATGCGGGCACAAGGTCAAGTGACAGTCACCTCAAAGGTGACTGTCACTTGATGCCCTTTTTCAGCGGAGGACTGACGATGAAAATTGCTATTTTATCCGATACTCACGATAACATCTGGAAACTGGCCGAGGTGTTGAAGCAATTGCAGGACGCCGAGGCGCTTATCTTCTGCGGCGACTTCTGCGCTCCTTTCACCCTGGCCCAGATAGCGGAAGGGTTTCCCGGTCCGGTGCATGTGGTCTTCGGCAACAATGATGGGGATGCCCTGCTCCTCTCGCGAGTGGCGGCTCAAGCGGGCAATGTGACCCTGTATGGTTTCTTCGCCTATCTGAAACTGGGGGGACGGCAGATAGCTGTGGTGCACTATCCGCCTCTCGCGCGGGACCTGGCACGCAGCGGGCAGCACGACCTGGTGTGCTATGGCCACAATCACCAGGCCAACGTCGAGACGATAGGCGAGACACTGCTGGTCAATCCCGGCGAGGTGATGGGGCGCTTCGGGCGCAGCACCTACGCCGTGTACGACACCGAGACCCATTCCGTCACCCTGCACGAGGTGTAGACCAGGGTCTCGGCACCGCGACTCTCTTCTCCGCTCCTCTCCCGGCCGGCCTTCGGCCCGCCGGGCGCCGGTCGCGGACCGGCTGGAAACGTGAAATTGTTCAAGCTGTGCAGCCATGCCCCACTGCATCCGCGTCGGGCCACGGGCCCGGCCCTGCTGCGAGCAGTTGTCCTACTAACTGCACAGGTGGAAGAATTTTGTGAGATGGAGGGGATCAACATCCATGAGACGAATCTTGGCACTTGCCCTCAGCGTGGCGGTATTGATGCCCAATGCGCTTTTGCTGCCCTTCCCTGCGGCGATCAGGGCCAGTGGTCGCCTTGTGACTCAGGTGCAGGAGGCGGCCCAAGAGCAACCGGTGTTTAGTCTGGAGGACCTGGCGATTACAGATGCTACCTCGTCTTCCTCTCCGGCCCTCGGCCTGGAGGACCTGAAGATTACCGCTCCTCCTGCTGTACCGCCGGCCGGCCCACTGAACACTATCTACTCCGATGATGTCACCGTCACCGGCCCTACCACCATCGAGAACTGTGAGACGGTCACTTACACTATTGTCATCGTCAACAACGACACCGTGACCACTACCGGGGTTCTCATCACCAGCACTATGCCCGGCGATTTCTCCCCTTCCCAGCGCACTTTCACCGTGGGCGACATCGCGCCAGGGGAGACTATTACCCGTGAAGCTGTTTTCACCGCCGGTTGTGATGCCGTCTCTGGTCAGAATGTGGTCACTATTACACAAGATGGTGGTCCTACTATCGGCCCTATCTACACCGACTTTGCCGTCAGCCCTGGAGCCATCACTCTCGTCAAAGAGCCTTCCGTCGTTGAGGCGAACGTAGGCGAGGTAGTCACCTGGACCGTGTACGTGGAAAACACCGGCTACGGCACCGTCTCCAACGTCGTCGTCACCGACGTGCTGGGCAGTGGCCTTTCCTTCGTTGGCGGCCAGCTCACGGCGGCTTATCCTTCTATCGCCGCTGGTGATGTCGAGACTTTCACCGTCGCCGCCGAGGTTGTCGCCTGCTCCGGCCTGGATAACTACGTAGAAGCCACCTGGGGCTGCGGTGCTCGGACCTGTCAGACCCAGACGGCCCAGGCCAGCGTGGATTTGCGGGTCCGGGAGCCCCTGCTGGATTACACCCCGCCGGATATTAGCGTTGATTACTGCACGGGCCAGGCCACTTATCAGATGCCCATCACTAACACTGGCGAGGGTACTGCCTATTCTCCGGCTTTGGAAGTGGACTTCAGCCCGTTGATCGTTACCTCCTCTTCGGCCACCTACAGTGGTGGAGCTTTCCACTTACCGGACATCCCGGCCGGGGGATCCCACGTGCTCACCTTCACCCTCTCCCTGCCCACCGACCCCTGCGGCACGGCCGGTAGCAGCGGCAACCTGCTCTACCGGCCCACCTATTACGACGAGTGCGGTAATATCTTTTACCCGCCGGTG
>JACIWR010000238.1 GCA_014360845.1 Anaerolineae bacterium | reverse complement strand
CCTTCGACTGCGTGCGCCCCCTCGCTGCCGCTCAGGGACGCACTCCGCTCAGGATGATTCGACTGCGTGCGCCCCCTCGCTGCCGCTCAGGGACGCACTCCGCCCAATATGACTACTGCTTCTCAGCAGCTACTGCCCCCTTACACTATCGTGAACCGGCGGCGCGCAGGATTCGCGCTCAATCAGCCGCGGGGGCAGCAACACATTCTCCACCGAGCCAGCACCCCCCAATAGATCAAGCATCATCTGCATAGCTAAAGCGCCCATTTCATACTTGCGCTGCTCCACCGTTGTCAGCGCCGGGTTGGTATAAGCCGCGAAGGCGATGTCATCGTAGCCCATGACCGAGACCTGGTCCGGCACTTTCCAGCCCAGGCGACGCGCCGTAAGCAGTGCGCCAATGGCCGTCATGTCATTGTAGCAAAAGACGGCGGTCGGCGGAGAGGGCAAAGCAATAAGGCGGGCCATGCCCTCCTCGCCTCCCCGCGCGCCACCGTCGCCGGGCACAATCCATTGCGGGTCGGGCGTAAGTCCCCGGGCTGCGAGGGCCTGCCGGTATCCGCGCAAGCGGTTAGCGCTGGTGCTGCTCATCTTCGGCCCGGAAATATAAGCGATCTGCGTGTGACCTAAGTCGAGGAGATACTCCGTGGCCAGCCGCCCGCCGGCCTCATCGTCGGTAACAACAGAATAGACATAGCGCCCGCTATGCTCATTGTTCACCAGCACGATAGGGACTCCCGTCTCCACCAACATGGGGAGATACAGGTCACCCACCCGCGAGGCACTGACAATGATACCGTCCACTCGCTTCTCGCGCAAAGTGTTCACCGCGGCCAACTCTCGCTGCGACTGCGCATTGGAGTTGCACAAGAGGATGTTGTAGCCGTGATCCAGGGCTGTCTCTTCTACACCGCGCACCACCTCCGCCACAAAGGGGTCGGCGATAGTAGTGACCACCAGACCGATGGTTTGAGTCCTCTTCGTGACCAAGCCACGGGCAATCGCGCTGGGAGAATAGCCCATCTCCTGAGCCAGACGGCAGATGCGCTGTTTCGTTTCTTCTTTCACCAGTGGACTGTCGGCCAGCGCCCGCGAAACCGTGGAGTGAGAGACGCCAGCCGCCCGGGCAATATCCTTGATAGAGACAGGCATCAGAAGCCTCCAAAGCAAACCCTTTTGCACACGTGTGTAATAACATCTTACCACATCTTCTACCCACTGTCAAACGCCGCCGACGGGGTGCGCTTCAGTTTTGAGGCGAGTTTGCCCCCTGTAGGGGCACAGCGCCGCGGCATCCCATGGGCATCAAGTTAACGAGCAGTGGAGACTCTTCTCGCAAGCCCCTCACGCAGTGAGGGGTCGGTGACAGCTTGGCCGGACGAGGGCTGAGCCGAACTCCGAGGTGGCGGGTAGGGCTCTCTCAACCGAAGTAGGGCAGGTTGGCGGCGGATATAGAGTGCAGCCCCTTGGCTTCGCACATCTCCCCAGCGCCATCATCATGTGAGAAAGTACCAAGAGCCGCCTACCTGCCGATCTGCTGGCTCAGACGAGCCCAACCCGCCCTACACTGACGCAGCCACTGTCAAACGCCTTCACCAATGGGGTAGATAAAACCTTGTGAGGACGGCAATTCTATGTTATAATCAGCAGCAAAGATCCTCGCGCAGTGATGACTTTCCCCCAGATCAGAAGGATAAGGGCTCAGGAAAAAATCCTCCTTAATCTCCTGATCAACAGTATGCTCTTTTTCGAAGGAGGCTTCCGATGGCATCCACACCGACCAACACCGTCCCACAGCACACCCACAAGTTCCCATGCAGCCAATGCGGCGCTGAACTGGACTTCGACCCGGCGCAAAACGCCCTGACCTGCAAATACTGCGGTAACGTCGTCCCTATCCCCACCACCAAGGTGGCGATCAAGGAGCATCAGCTGCAAGAAGGGCTACTGGCCGAGCGCGCCGAGGGTTGGGGCACAGAAACCAGGTCTTTTAAATGCAAAAGCTGCATGGCAACCATAGCTGTGGAACCCAGCGTGGTCTCCACAGAATGTCCCTTCTGTGGCTCTAACCAGGTCTTCGCCCTGGAAGAAAGCAGCAAAGTCATCAAACCCGAATCGTTGATACCTTTCAAAATAGACCAGGATACAGCTCTATCCAAATTCCGCCAATGGCTGGGCAGCGGCTGGTTCCGTCCCAACGCCGTCAAACAAATCGCGCGAGGGGCACAAACTCACCAGTTGCACGGCGTCTATCTGCCCTTCTGGACCTTTGACGCGCTGACGTCATCCTGGTGGGAGGCGGAAGCGGGGTACTATTACTACGAAACTGAGCGCTACACTGTCGTTGAAGACGGCAAGCGCGTGACCAAGACGCGCCAGGTGCGCAAGATTCGCTGGGAACCGGCCTCAGGCTCTCATCAACAGGTTTTCGATGACGTGCTGGTATACGCCACCAAGAGCGTGGACCAGAGAATCCTGCAGAAGATTTATCCCTTCGACACCAAAGCTTTGGTCCCTTATCAACCGCAATACCTCTCCGGCTGGGCGGCCGAAGAGTACCAGATTCCCCTCAAAGAAGGGTGGACTCTGGCTCAACAGATTATGAACGAGCAAATACGCGCCGCTTGTGCACAAAAGATACCCGGCGACACTTATCGCAATCTCTCGGTAGACACCGCCTATGCCAACGTGACCTACAAACACGTGCTGTTTCCGGTGTGGATCGCCTCCTATCGCTATCGCAACAAGCTCTATCACTTCATGGTCAACGGCCAGACCGGCGAGGTGCAAGGCCAAGCGCCTATCAGTTGGATCAAGGTGCTCATCGCCATCGTCATCGCTCTGCTCATCATCGCCTGCATCGTGGCCGGGTTGAGCGCCCTGAGCTCGTTGGGCGGAGGGGGAACATCAGCGCTGCTGCTGCCCTTAATCTGAGCGAGGGATGCCTATTCCATGGCCGAAACAATCGAGCAATGGTACTTCTCCCTGGGATGGCTGCTGGCTATCCTGGCCGCTTTCTACGTGACCAAGGTCCTGCTCCTGGAATTCGCCGGTCACTCGTTGATGTCCATCCCTATCATCAACACCCTGTTCGCCTGGCTGCTGGCCCTGGTGATGCTCCCAGGCACGATTGTGCACGAGGTCTGTCACTTCGTGGCTGCTACTTTCTTGTTCGTAAAAGTGACCAATGTGAGCTTCACACCCAAGCTGACAGATGGAGGCCTCTCCCTGGGTCGTGTTCAGTTCGCCAAGAAGCCAGACCCCTTCCGCGATGCTTTAATCGGTATCGCACCGCTCATCGGCGGCAGCGCGATTCTGGTGCCCATTGTCGCCTGGGGGTTCAGCTTTCCTATGCCCTCCTACTTTCTGGGGGTATCTCACCTGGTCACAGAGCTATCGGCGCTGCGGACCAACATTGACCCGTCTTCCACCAGAGACCTGATAGTGCTCTGGTTGCTGTTCAGCATCGGCAATTCCGTCTTCCCCAGCAAGTCAGACCGCAGGGCGTGGGGGTTGGCGGGGATATTGATAGTCCTCTTGGGCGGGGCGCTGTGGTATTTCGTCGGGCTCAGTCCCTCGGACCTGCTGGTCCGCCTGCCGCTGAGTGTGCTCGAAATCGTGAACATGACTATCTTCGCCCTCACCCTGGTGCTGCTCATTGATCTGGCGTTGTTGACGCCTGTGCTCATGCTGGCTCTTCTGTTGCTGGTATTGGCGGGGCGACGAAGACGCAATTAACCAACGAAAAGGTGCGTCGCACCTGGAAAAACGAGAAGGGTTCAAGTGGGTTTAATTCTGGTTCGTTACGGGGAAATCGGTTTAAAGGGTAAAAATCGGCGTTTCTTCATCAAGCGGCTGCGGCGCAATCTACGCGATTGCCTGAGGAAACACGACCTGACGGGAACGGTGACCAGCGAAGGCCAGCGCGTCTACGTGGAGACCGAGGCCGTCGAAGAAGCGGTGCAACACCTGCAGCGCGTCTTCGGCGTGGTCTCCCTCAGCCCGGTGACGCAGGTCCCTGCCGACATGGAGAGTATCAAAGCCGCAGCGCTGCAGCTCGCCCGCGAAGTGGGCTTGAATCCGGAGATGAGTTTTCATACCGCCGCGCGCCGCGCCGATAAGCGTTTCCCCCTCACCTCGCCGGAGATCAACCGCGTGGTGGGGGGACACGTACAGGCAGCGACCGGGGCGCGGGTTGACCTCTCTGACGCCGCCGACCTGGAAATCGGCGTCGAGATTCGCGCGGGCTACGCTCTCATCTTCGGGCGCTCCATCCCCGGCCCCGGCGGGCTGCCCCTGGGGACGCAAGGCCGGGTCATGGCCCTTATCTCCGGCGGGATTGATTCCCCGGTCGCCGCCTGGCTGATGATGCGCCGTGGATGCGGGGTGATCCCCGTCCACTTCGCCTCGAACGAGGTGGAGACGACCAAGGCTTTAGACAACTGCGCCGTGCTGAGTCGCTACGCCTACGGCTGGGACCTCAAACCCGTCATCCTGGACCACGCCGAAGTCGTCGGCCCCATCGCGGAGAAGTTGCGACGCCTCGGCGAGGAGCGGTGGACTTGCGTTTTCTGCAAACGGGCGCTGCTCCGCAAGGCGAGTGAACTGGCCGATCAGCACGGGGCCCAGGCCATCATCATGGGGGACAGCCTGGGACAGGTGGCCAGCCAGACGCTGAACAATCTGGCGGCCATCACCTATGGGCTGGACAAGCCGGTGTTGCGCCCCTTGATCGGCCTGGACAAGACGGAGATCATAGACCTGGCGCGTCGCATCGGCACTTTTGAAGTGTCTACACGAGAAAGTGAGGGTTGTCCCTTCCTGCCCCCCAACCCCCTGACCCGCGCGTCCTTGCCTAAATTGCGGGAACTCATCGCCGAAGTGGAACAGACCTCATGAAGTACGACGGGCGACTATCACCTGTACGAGAAAGGGGCGAAAAATGCTGAAACTTATACGCACGACCATTTTGATGCTATCGCTACTCACGTTGAGCCTCGGCGCCACTGCCTGCTGCCAGATCACAGGTGGCGAACCTACCATCGAAAGAGCGGTGACCTGCCAGGACGTCACCGAGAACTACGAGCCGATTAATGAAACCACCACTTATGCCCCTGGGGACACTTTCTACTGCTCGGTGAAGGTGTC
Source organism: Anaerolineae bacterium (assembly GCA_014360845.1). Lineage (GTDB taxonomy): Bacteria > Chloroflexota > Anaerolineae > JACIWR01 > JACIWR01 > JACIWR01. The sequence goes on along the minus strand of JACIWR010000238.1, from coordinate 1,736 downwards.
CAACCTGCAAAAGGACCAGGTAGTGACCTGGAAGTGGTATTTCGGCGACGAATTTCTTTATGAGCAACCTCTCGTCCTGGAGAAATCGGGTTCCGGATACATCGCCGCTTACCTGACCAATGACCAACTCTGGCCCACGGGCGATTACAAGGTCGAGGTCTATCTGGACGGCACGCTGACCAAGACGGTGAACTTCTCCGTACAATAGGCGCACAGCAGAGCCGCCTGTTGCTAAGACACCCTGGCGCCCCGTATTGACTGTTGGAGCGAGGGTTACGAGGAGTCCTGGAATAGAGTAAGCATGCGCGTTTATCTGGAATCGCTGGGCTGCAAATTGAATCAGAGCGAGATGGACGCTTTAGCACGTCAGCTCGCTGCCGCCGGGCACGAGGTGGTGACTGCGGCGGAGGCCGCGGACTTGTGCGTCCTGAATACCTGCACGGTGACTCACGTGGCGGCGCGCAAGTCGCGCCAGGCTGCTCACCGCCTGCGCCGTCACAATCCGAAGGCTTACCTGGTCATCACCGGCTGCTATGCTGAGCTATCCCATCAGGCCCTGGAGGCCGATTTAGTGGTCAGCAATCAAGATAAAGGGCGCCTGTCCGAACTCATCAGCACGACCCTCATCGCGTCGGCGTCCCCTGCTCCCCATTCACCTGCTTCCAAAGCCCACCTGCCGGGCCTGCGCACCCGCGCTTTCGTCAAAATTCAAGATGGCTGCGATAACACCTGTACCTACTGCATCGTGCGCGTGGCTCGGGGACGGCAGCGCAGTCGCCCTCGCCACGAAATATTGGACGAGATACGGGCACGTGTCGCCGAGGGCTACAAAGAAATCGTGCTGACCGGGGTACACATCGGGGCATACGGCCGGGATCACGCCGGACCGGTCCAGGACGATCTCCCGGCCCTGGTCACCACCATCTTGCGGGAGACCGACGTGCCTCGTCTGCGGTTATCCTCCATCGAGCCGTGGGACCTATCCCCCACCTTCTTCGAGTTATGGGCATCTCCACGCCTGTGCCGGCACCTGCATCTGCCGCTACAGAGTGGCTGTGACGCCACGTTACGGCGCATGGGCCGCCGTTATGATACGGATACCTTCGCCCAACTGGTGGCTGCGGCGCGGCAGGCCATCCCCGGCGTGGCCATCACCACCGATCTCATCGTCGGTTTCCCCGGCGAGAGCGAAGAAGAATTCGCCACCAGCTACGAATTCGTCGCGCAGATGGCTTTCGCCCGCGTGCACGTCTTCCCCTACTCCGCGCGACCCGACACCCCCGCGGCAGCCATGCCCGATCAGGTGCCCCACCAGGTGCGCAAGGCCCGCGCCCGGCAGATGGCCGCCCTGGGTCAGCAGATGGCCGACCGGTTCCGGCGGCAATTTGTGGGGCAAACGCTGGAAGTGCTCTGGGAACACGGGCGAAACGCCGCTCAGGCCTGCACCTGGTCGGGTTTGACGGATAATTACATCCGGGTGACCACCGTCAGTCGGGAAAACCTGTCCAACACTCTGACGCCGACCCGCTTGACCGCAGTGACTCCCACGGGTATGGAAGGTGTACCCCTGTCTCCTTCTGCCACCCGGCCCAGGCTTATCCGATGACAGACTGTCCCGCCGCCTACCTGCCACCTTGTCAAAGGTAGCTTGTAGGGCAGGTTGGCGGCGGGGGTGAGAAAGACCACCATCCTGACCTCAACCTGCTACTTGGTCTCAGCCTTTTCGATGACTGACT
>JACIWR010000237.1 GCA_014360845.1 Anaerolineae bacterium | reverse complement strand
TTCTCGCACAGGGGCGAATGGTCTACTTCGGACCGCCTGAGGAAGCGCCGGCCTTTTTCGGCGTGAACAGCAATGACTTTGCCGACATCTACGCCCAACTGGACGATGCCGACCCGCGTACAGCACGGCAGAAGGCGGCCCAATGGGAACGGCGGTTCGAACAATCGGAACAGTACCAGCGGTACGTGACCGATCGGCAACAAGCGCTGCCGCAGGCACGGCAGAAGATCGGCTCTCAGGCCCGTCGTCGCCCCCGCGTGAATTCACTGCGCCAGTTCTCCATCTTGACCCACCGTTACCTGAACCTGGTCTTCCGGGATAAGCTGTTGCTAACTGTCCTGTTAGCGGTGATGCCGGTCATCGGGTTGCTGCTTTTGCTGATCTCTGATACCAATTGGCTGGTGGGCGATTCACCGGTAGAGATCGAACGTCAGTTGATGGCCGAGTTGGCGGGCGGTGGGAGCAGTGCCACTTACGCTATCGTCGGCAAGAGCCAGACATTGCTATTTATACTGGCACTGGCGGCCGTATTGCTGGGCCTATTTGCATCTGCTTACGAGCTGGTGAAGGAACGCTCTATTTACATGCGCGAGCGAATGGTCATGCTGCGTCTCTTGCCTTACCTGGCCTCCAAGGTGGCGGTGCTGCAGGGCTTTGCTCTGATTCAATGCCTCCTGCTGCTTTTCGTCGTCAGTTGGAAGGTGGAATTGCCCACTCATGGTGTCATCTTGCCGTCTCCAGTTGAGATGTACATCACCCTGGTGTTGGGGACACTGGCTGCGATCACGATGGGACTTTTCATCTCCGCCTTGGTACCCAATAGCAATACGGTGATCTACGTTGTACTCTTGGTGCTGTTCTTTCAGATCATCTTTTCCGGTGTGCTTTTCGATTTGCCCGGGGTGACGGGAAGGCTTTCTGCTTTGACATTAACCCGTTGGACGGTGGAAGGATTAGGCACATCGGCGGACATAGAGCGGTTGAACGGCCTGACTCGCACTCGCTTTCAGCCTGACCCGATCACCGAGGAAGTATCGCTAGAAGTCGAACGTCCAGACCCAGACTTCGAACCGGTAACAGTGATAACGGTCACCCAGGAGATTGAGGTGCCCATCCAGCCGGGCATTACCCGCACTGTGCCTATCTCAGTGCCCGAGGTGACGGTACACGAGGTAGTGACGGTGACAGAGATGGTAACGGAGACGGTGACGGTCGAGCCGGAGCCAATGGACATCTTCGGTGAGCATGAGTTCCAGATCAATTACGAACGCAGTGTTGGTCATCTGGTACGGAGTTGGGGGCTGTTGGCGGGATTCGCATTGGCGTTCGGCCTGGGAACGATGATCGCACTGAAACAAAAGGACGTAGGGTGATGTAACATTGAAGTGCTCCGCCGTATAACGGGTGGGGCCGGACAGTCCAGCATCGGCTCTTCAGGCCGGCGGCTTTCCGGAAACTTGACCAAGGGTGATGCTCATGCAGACATGCGGAAACTGTGGATTCACTGGTCATCGTCCCAATGCCCAATACTGCCAACGATGTGGTGCATCTTTGACTACCACTGCGGCGACCAAGCCCTACGTGGCTTTGTATCCTGGTCAGGTCATGCGCGGAGGAGCTTATCGCATCAGCCGTCCTTTGGGCAAGGGGGGGATGGGCGTTGTCTATCTGGCCGAGGACATGGGAGCATTCGGGCGACTGCGCGTCATCAAAGAGATGTTGGACTATTTTGACTCCAATGACCTTGTCGAGACGCAAAAAGCCCAAAAGCGTTTTGAGGATGAAGCTCGCACTTTGGCTGCCCTCAAGCATCCCGGCATTCCCGACATCTTGGCCTACTTCTCCGAGGGACGGCGCAATTACATCGTCATGGAGTACATCGAGGGTAAGAACCTGGAAACCGGGCTGACTCATGGGGACGATCAGGGTCGCATCATCAGGGGCAAACCCTACCCTTTGGACAAGGTGCTGCACTGGGGAGTGGATATATGCAAAGTGCTGGAGTACTTATCCAGCCGGCAGCCGCCCGTGGTTCATCAGGACATCAAGCCTGCCAATCTAATTTTGGACAGCACCGGTAGGCTCGTTCTGGTGGATTTTGGAACAGCCAAGGCCAGGTTGGTAAAACAGGCAGGGGGCACGGTTGGTCTTCAACAATCCAGCGTGTACGGTACGATGGGGTACGCCCCTCGTGAGCAGTGCGCTGGTCAGTCGGAACCGAGAAGCGACGTGTATGCGCTGGCGGCTACGCTATACCACCTGCTCACCGACGACGACCCGCGAGGACACCCTTTCAGCTTCCCCAGGTTGGATCGTATCCCCTCTGACGTGCGGGTACTGCTGGAACGCGCCCTGGCCCATGAGGTGGAGCAACGTATCAGCGCCTCGGAACTGCGGGCCGGATTAGAGGCCTGCATTGCTCGACGGTCAGTATCTACCACCCCTTTCGCTTTCAAAAACGGGGACCTGGCCCACGATCCGGCGATGCTGGTATCTTTATGCGATCAACACTGGGACGAGGCAAGAGGTTATCTCTACAACGGTGACTTTGAGCGCTGGTTTAAGGCAATGAACCGCCACGACCTGATGACGCAGACAGCAGGCATCCGCAGCAAATGGAATAAGGACCAGGATCGAGGGCTGGAGGAATTCTTGCAGCTGTTGGAACCTGGTCTGCTCAAGCCAGTTCCCAAAGTGACACCTGCTGCTATCAACTTCGGGGTGATGGGATTGGGCGAGCGTAGGCAGGCAAAGTTGACTATTGAGAATGGGGCCAATCGTGGTTACTTGAGCGGAGCCATCGTCGTGGATAAGACTGCCAAGTGGCTTAGGGTGTCCAGGACTCGTTTCGGTGGTTCTCGAACAACAATTACGGTCACGGTTGACACTGCAGCAGAACAGTACGGCGCTCGCCTGCGCACCGATATACGTGTGGAATCGCCCTATGCGTCGATCAGGAAGGTAGCTGTGCGGGCTAGGGTACTTTTCCCCTGGCAACGCATCCTGCGCCGGGCGGGCATTCATGCGCTGATCGGCGGGGGCGTTGGACTAGGGATGGCGTTGGTCTTCGCTGCTAGACAAGCCGTCGGTATCGAGTGGCTGACCAGCCTGGGCGTCCCACTGGCACTTACCACGTGGCTGCATGTCCGCCATCGCCAGGCAGAGCGAGCGGGATTGAGCTGTGGTGCTGCACTGTTCATCTTTGCTCTATTCTGGCTCTTTACGCTTACGGCTTCCACTCTATTCGAGAGGATATATTCGGGCAGCACATTCGCGGCGTATAGAACATACTGTGTATTGGGCATGGCCGGCGGTGTGGCCGATGGCCTGTGGGTAGGTTTACGGGAACTGAATAAGAATACGGCGGCTGTATTTGCCGCTGGCGTGATTTGTCTGGCACTCTTGGGCATGGTGGGGGGTGGCGGACTCCTGATCATGCTGGAGGAGCGAGTACCCATCTTCTCAGTCGGGGCTACTCCTACCGTCACAATTGCGCCAGCTCGCAGGCTCACTTCCACACCAGTAGCGCCGCGTACCCCCACTTCCACACCGGTAGTGCCGCGCACTCCCACACCAACGCGCCGAGGGCCTACGCCAACCCCATCCTCTATAATTTCACCCGTATCCACCTGGCCAGCTTATTGCCCCTCGGCAGAGGTGTGCATTACCTATCCTGTGTCTGGCACCGTGGTACGAGGAGCAGTAATCGTCCGTGGGGTAGCCACTCACCCGCAGTTTGACTACTACAAGTTGGAGTGCCGGAGCGAGGAATTCGAGGACGAGTGGCATTTCATCGGTGCGGATGTCATCAAACACCCGGTGTCCGAAGTGGGCACACTTCTTACCTGGGATACCTCGGTCTACCCGTCTGGACGCTACACTTTGCGCCTGACAGTGGTGAAACGAGATGGTAACGTGTGTGTGCCATCGGACGTCAGTGTAGTCATCCGCTGACCGAATAACGTCGCTGTGAACAAGCGGGGTTGGGTTGGAGCTGTCCAGCACCAGCTCTTTGAGTACAATTGCGTCTCTGACAGCGGCCGGCAAGGAGGTGAAGAAAGATCGGCCTGCTGTCTGCCTCGTGATGGGGCTTTTGGATGCCGTCAAGAACGCTAATCGTTCTGGCATCCTTGCCGGATATTTTTTCTGGCTCCTGCTGGCACCTCATTGTCTATTTTTGAGAAACATAGCCGCTGAGCCAGCAGCCAGCCAGTCGCCATTTTTATGCCTCTGGGAGAGGAGGTCTGTTATGACGGTCGAACTTTGGTATGGCAGCAAGCCACGCCACGCCAGTGAACAACAAGCACTGGTGGAACTTTATCAGTTCCTCATGCCTCAGCAGGAACACTTTGTCCTGCTCCTCAACTTCTATGCTGGTCAGAGCAACGAGATTGATCTGGCAGCGATCAAGTCCAATGGCATTTTCCTTGTCGAACTCAAGCATGTAGGCGGCAGGTTAATCGGCAAGCGGGAAGGGGACTGGAAGATCATCGAGTCAGACGGAACAGAAGTTGTGCTGAACCCCGGCCGTCCCAACCCTTTCAAGCAGATTAAATACAATTACTGGCACTTCCGCGATTGGTGCCAGCAGAATGCCCAGGCTATCAGCGCGGGAATCGTGCGCCCCCAGCCTGTGGACTATGGCAAGGCACACTCGCTGGTGGTCATCTACCCCGATCTACATCCCGAAAGTAAGCTCGACATCGGTAAATTCCCGGTGCAGGCCATGGGTTTTCCTAAATTTATGACTACTCTGGTAGTGCGCACTTCCCCAGGCTTGGACCTTTCCCGCCAGGAGATGTGCCGTATTCCCCACTTGTTGCAACTGACCGAATGGACTCTTCTGCCCCCGATCAAGGTAGACCCTCACAAGACGCTCCAGTTGGCGGCCGACTGGCAACCGCCTGAGTTTGCCGTGTTGGTGGCCCGTGGTCACGAGCTTTCGGTGCCATTATTCAAGCTGGACGCTGTGGCCCAGAAGTGCATAACCGTGGGGCGAGAGCCAGACAACGACCTCATTATCGATCATCGCGCTGTTTCTCGACATCATGCCGAAATACGCCGCGTGGGAGAGCGCTACGTGGTCCGTGACCTGGGTAGCACCAGTGGTACCTTCGTCAGTTTTGACGGTGACCCGGCACACGAACGCAATATCAGCAATGCCGAGAACGCTTTGAAGAATCATTCCATCGTTCGTTTCGGGCCAGCGAGCTATACTTTCCTGTCCAATCCGTAGCCCCTGGCGGCGGTGCTTGAAAGCCGAGGAGATGCAATAGATGAACAGGGGACAGCTTCTTCAAGGTCGCTATGAGATCCGGGAGTCCATAGCTAAAGGAGGAATGGGATCCGTCTACCGCGCCTGGGATATCAGGCTCAACGTGGCCGTCGCCGTCAAGGAGATGATTTCTCAGCCGGGGATTGACTCTCACACCCTGGTCCATCTCCGCCAGCAGTTCCACCAGGAGGCTCAGGTCCTGGCTCGCTTGAATCATCCTAACTTAGTTCGCGTCACTGATTTCTTTGAGGAGGGGGGCAGTGTCTACTTGGTGATGGATTTTATTGAGGGCGAGAGCATTGCCGATCGCATCTCCCGGCAAGGGGCGCTGCCCGAAGACGAAGTTTTGCACTGGGCCGATCAGGTTCTAGGTGCGCTGGTCTATTGCCATGCCCAAGGGGTGATTCACCGCGACGTGAAACCGCAGAATATCATTATCCAGTCGGATGGACGGGCGGTGCTGGTGGATTTCGGGTTAGTCAAATTGTGGGACCCGCGAAACCCGCGAACACAGGAGATCATCCGAGGGATGGGAACACCAGGGTATGCCCCGCCGGAGCAGTACGACCCGGGTATGGGGCATACGGATGCGCGAAGCGATATCTACTCCCTGGGGGCTACACTGTACCACGCACTTACAGGCCAATCTCCACCGTCGACGACGATGCGAAGCGCTGGTCTGAGTATCTTCAGACCACCAAGGGTGCTGAACCCACGCATCTCGCCGGGCGTCGAGGCAGCAGTGCTGCGTGCGATGGAACTGGCGATGACAGACCGCTTCCAGAGTGCAGCCGAGATGAGAAGTGCTCTGGGAAGTAGGATACCTGACACGATAACAGCTACTCTCCGTCCTCCTCAGGGGTTAATCCCAGCGCCGCTCCGGTTTGGGTTGTGGGGACCCAAGGTGTGGTGCCCGGATGATCTGGTGGAGTTGTGCGATCAAAACTGGAGATTGGGAGTTCGCTATCTTTACAGAGGGACCTTCGAGCAGTGGCTGCGAGCCGTAGGGTATGGGTCACTTGCTGACCAAGCTGAGAGTATCCGCAGGGAAGTGCGCAACAGGCACATGGGTCTAGAGCAATTCTTGCAAACAATTCGTCCTAGTCTTACTCGTCCCCATCTTCAGGTTTCGACAACATTGGTAGATTTCGGGTCTGTAAAACAAGGCGAAACGCGAGCTGAGAAATTGCGCATCCTCAACTCGACACGTGGGTATCTTCATGCAAGGGTATCGGTGTCGGTCCCATGGATTCAGGCAACTCCCGAGGAAGTGGGGTGTCATCCGAATCACTCTGCAGCGATCAAGCTCAAAGTGCTCACAGATGCTCTCGTCGCTGGGGAGAGCTATCGCGCACACATTTTGATAGCGACCCATGAGGACTCGGTCAAGGTGATAGCCAAGCTACTAGTGGCTGAGTCACTTGAGAGAGCTTTTCATGTCGTTGGCCTCATAACCTCTGTGAGAAATTTGTTCCTAGCTGCGCTAAATGGAATAGCAAGAGCGGCTAGAGAGACGACTTGGCCCATTTTCCCCATCCCACGCAGCCTCAATAGACCCCCGCGCCTGGCTTGGTCTTGCGATAGAGGAATAGGTTCCCTGCACTTTGGCACGATAGACTTGGACCGGGA
>JACIWR010000236.1 GCA_014360845.1 Anaerolineae bacterium | reverse complement strand
TGGCCCGCTACAAAATTCCCAGGATCAATCACGTGCCGCGCATCGTGCCCATCCTGGTCGAACATCCCGCCGCCGAAGGACCTTTCGGCGCTAAGGGAGTGGGCGAGATCACTTCCATCCCCACGGCCCCGGCCATCGCCAACGCTGTGCACAACGCTATCGGTCTGCGCTCCTTCTCCCTGCCGATCAAACTGCCATCGTGTTCGAATACATAGACGCCATATAACCTGTAGCGGCGGACGGCCCTGTCCGCCGAGCGGCCACAGCGGGCCGCCGCTACAGGTCTCCACAGCGGCGGACGGCCCTGTCCGCTCTTCGCTAGACCATTGGAGTGGTAGCATTGGCCAAGCGGTATCGCTACGTGATCATGTTCAAACCCTACGGCGTGCTGTGTAAGTTCACCGATGCGGAAGGTCGCCCCACCCTGGCCGACTTCGGTCTGCCGCCGAGGGTCTACGCCGCGGGGCGATTGGACCGGGACAGCGAGGGCCTGCTATTCCTCACCGACGACGGCGCCCTGGCCCACCGCCTGACCGACCCACGTTACCGACATCCGCGCACCTACCTGGCCCAGGTGGAACGAGTGCCAACACCAGAGGCATTGCAAGCCCTGCGCGACGGGGTCGTGATCCAGGGGCGGCGGACGCTCCCGGCCCAGGTGGAATTGCTGCGCGAGGAGCCAGACCTGCCGCCCCGCCCCGTCCCCATCCGTTACCGCAAGAACGTGCCCACCGCCTGGCTGCGTCTGGTGCTGTACGAGGGACGCAACCGCCAGGTGCGACGCATGACCGCTGCCGTCGGACATCCGACGCTGCGCCTGGTGCGGGTGGGCATCGGCCCCTTGCGCCTGGGTGACCTGCAGCCCGGTCAATGGCGCGACCTGACCCCCGCCGAGCTCAAAGCCCTGCGCACAGCCATCAGAGGTGGCTAGCCCCACAACTATGGCAGTGCCGGAGCTTACCTCCGACTATGCTGCCCGCAAAGGACGACTTTTCGCCGTCCCACAGTTGCACTGCGGGACAGACCCTCCGCTTGCGGAGTCCAACTCCGCGAGAACAGGAGCTGCGCAGTAAGGCGGGGCCACGCCCCGCCGCACCCGCGTCGGGCCACGGGCCCGACCTACTTGGGCCGACTTGTAGCTGAACCACGTACTTAACTGCACAGGTCGCGAAAAAACTTGACATATTCGTCAATTTGGTGTACTATGTAAAGTGAAAGTTGCCACCCGCTTTCACAGGCGTCCACCTTCCCACCCCCCAACCACCACACAAACCAGCGGGAGGGCAGGCAGGCGAAAGGAGGCCAAGATGAGAAATAAACTATTGACCCTCGCGTTGCTGGTTATCCTACTGCTTTCTACCGTAGCCGTCGTGCAAGCCGCCCCGCCCCGTTCGGACCCCATCGTTCACGTCGTGAAGTGGGGCGAAACCCTGAGCATGATCGCCCGACACTACGGCACTACTGTGGCCAGCATCGTCCAGGCCAACAATCTGCGTGACCCCAATCACATCTACGCCGGACAACGACTGATCATCCCCACAGAAACCTGCACCTTGCCCGGCGGGACCTATTACACCGTCCAGCGGGGCGACAATCTGACCCTTATCGCCGCTCGCTTTGGCACCACGGTGTCGGCCATTGTGCAAGCCAACAATCTGTACAACCCCTCTTTCATCTACGCCGGCCAGGTTTTGTTCATACCGGGCGCAGTGGTCACGCCAGCGTATGAAACCGGCGTCTATTACACCGTACGCCCCGGCGATACCCTGCTGGGCATCGCCTACCGCTTCGGCGTGAATTACTGGGACATCGTCTGCGCCAACAACATCACCAATCCGTCACGCATCTACATCGGCCAGCGACTGTTCATCCCTGGCGCAGTGCCCCCCACCGAGCCGGTCTGCACTCCTACTCCCACCCCGGCCGTAGTGTGTGTAACCCCCACCCCGGCCGTGCCCGTCTGCACCCCGACACCGACAACAGCGGTCTGTACCCCCACCCCCACCCCGGCCGTAGTGTGCGTAACCCCCACGCCAGCGGTCGTGTGCGTCACTCCCACCCCCGTGGGGACGCCGCTGCCCACCTGCCGCGATCTGACCTATCCGCCCAACAACGCGGTAGTGAAAGGCGAGATAGAAATCAGGGGCACGGCGGTAGTGCAGGACTTCTGGTACTACAAAGTCGAGTTCCGCTTCGATGATGAGCCCAACCATTGGCGCTACATCTACAGCGCCTACGAACCTGTAAGAGACGGCGTATTGGCCATCTGGAATACCTCCCCCCTGCCCGATGGCGTGTATTGGGTGCGACTGGCCGTTGTAGATCGCACTGGCAACTTCCGCCCCGACTGCGAAGCGCGGATCACCGTCACGCACTAGAGCCTCGCCCTCGCGTCTGGGAGACCTTTAGTTTTTAAATTTGAAGGAGAAAGGCAATGCCCACAGTACAGAAATTCGATCATACCATGATCGAGAAATACCTGAAGAGCCGCGAGCTCAAATACCTCCGAGACAGCGAGGGCGACTATCGGGTAGACTTCGCTTACGACGAGGAGACCGGCTGCGAGATGACCGTGTGGCTTATCGCCAGCGGGCGCAATCACGAAATCTACAGCGTGCTGGTCCTATCCGATAAAGCCATTCCCAAAAGCGACTGGGGAAAGGCGGCTATGTTGTGCAACACCTGGAACAAGGAGCGCCGCTGGCCCAAGGCATATCTGTTCGTGCGCGACCCTGCCACAGACACGCGCGGCGAGATTCGCCTGGAGCAACAGATTGATCTGGAGCAAGGAATTCATCAGGAGCTCTTCAACGACTTCACCAACACGATGATCCTCGGCTCCTTCCTCTTCTGGGAATGGGCCCACAAAGAGCAGGGCTTGTAGCTCCCCCACTGAGCGCAACCTCAAGTGCCCGTCGCTTCCCCAGTGACGGGCACTTGACTTTTCAGCCACGTCGAGTTGTAGTATAATGCCGTTATTCTTGCGCAGGGGGAAATCGTGGCGATTTATGTGGACATCTCCGCGGCGGTACACGGTCGGGCCGGATTGGGACGCTACGCGGCCAACCTGGCCCGCGCACTGGTGGATGTAGCGGCGGATCGCTTCGCTTTCTTCTACAACCGGGCCCGCGACACCCACCTTCCGCCCGGCGTGGAGCACATACCGGCCCGCAGCGTGCGCGCCGGATACAAGCCCTGGCGCATGGCCGTCTGGCTGGGGCAATTGGCGCGGCTGGGGTTCAATAGCCTGGTGCCGGATGCCGAGCTGTTTCACGCCACCGAGCACCTGCTCCTGCCCTTGCGCGGCGTGCCCACAGTGCTCACCGTGCACGACCTCATTTTCCACCTCTTTCCCGAGCACCACAAGCCGCTCAACTACTGGTATCTGAACCTGGCCCTGCCCCTCTACTGTCGCCGGGCCACGGCCATTATCGCCGTCTCCGAGGCAACCAAGCGCGATCTGGTGCGTTGTTGGGGCCTGGACCCGGCGCGAATCACCGTGGTGCACGAGGCCGCCGACCCGCGCTTTCGTCCTGCCTCGCCGGAGGCCATCGCCACCGTACGCCAGCGCTACGGTCTACCCCCGCGCTTCCTCGTCACCGTGGGCGTGATCGAGCCGCGCAAGAACCTCTCCCGCCTGCTAGATGCGCTGGACATCTTGCGGCACGATGAGGATATACACCTGGTCATCGTGGGAGGCAAGGGCTGGCTCACGGCGGACTTCTTCCGCAAACTGGAGTCTTTCCCCCATCGTCGGGCCGTGATTCTGACCGGATACATCCCCGATGAGGACCTGCCCGCCGTGTACAGCGCGGCGACACTTTGTGTACAGCCTTCACTATACGAAGGATTCGGCCTGCCCGTGCTGGAGGCCATGGCCTGCGGCACCCCGGTGGTCTGTAGCCGGGCTGCGAGCTTCCCCGAGGTCGGCCAGGATGCGGCCCGCTACTTCGACCCCACCGACGCCGCTGAGATGGCGGCAGCGATCCGTGCTGTGTGGCGCGACGAGGAATTGCGTGCCGAGATGCGTCGCCGGGGACTGGCCCAGGCGGCGCTGTTCTCGTGGGCGAGGACCGCGCGCGAGACCATGACCGTTTACGAGCGAGTGCTGTCAGGCATGTAGCAGGGACGCAGCCTGCTGCGCCCTTACGAATCTACCACAACAACGAAAGGACATCGCTGATGACATCTTTGCTTAAGCAACTATCGCACATCGTGCAAGGCGTGCGTATCCTGGGAGCGGGCCTGGTCCTCCAGTGCGCGCTTTACCCTTTTCGTAAGGCTTACTACTCCGCCAAGTTCCGCGACGGCGGAAGCTCCTCGCTGCGGGGTTGGTTAGGCATCTTCGACGCCCTGCGTCGCCCGCAAGTCACCCATTTGACTCCGGCCGACTGCACTTTTCCGGGCGCTGTGCGCGAAGTCCGCGTGGACGGGCGCACGGTGGAGCTGACCTGCGAGAACGCCGTGGTGCAACTCACCGTGCTGGCCGAGGACCTGATCCGCGTGCGATTGAGTCCCACAGGTCAGTTCCCCCCACCCTTCTCCTACGCCGTGGCCAGAGAGGACGGCGATTGGCCCGCGGTGGATTTCACCGTGCACGAGAGCGATGAGGCCATCGAAGTGCGCACCGCGCGGCTCACCTGCCGGGTGATGAAAACGCCCCTGCGCCTGATCTTCGTTGACCCCCACGGCGAAATCATCAGCGCCGACGAGGCGGGCATGGGCTGGCACGGGGAACGGGTGGCCCATTGGAGACAAATCGCTTCCGACGAGCACTTTTACGGCCTGGGCGAGAAAACGGTCGGCCTGGACAAGCGCGGCCTGGCCTTCGAGATGTGGAATCGCGACCCGCAGACCTACTCCCCCGGCGATGACCCCATCTACCTCAACATCCCCTTCCTGCTCGGCCTGCGCGACGGACGAGGGTATGGCATCTTCTACGACAACACCTTCCGCTCCTGGTTCGACCTGGGCGCTGAACGGACGGATGTAACCCGCTTTGAGGCCGAGGGCGGTGAGCTGCGTTACTACTTCTTTTACGGTCCTGTCTTGTCCACCGTCCTCGACCGCTATACCGAACTGACGGGGCGGATGATCATGCCGCCGCTGTGGGCGCTGGGCTATCACCAAAACCGCTGGAGCTACTATCCGGAGAGCCGCGTGCGGGAGATCGCCCACGAGTTTCGCGCGCGCCGCATCCCATGCGACAGCATCCACCTGGACATCCACTACATGGACGGCTACCGCTGCTTCACCTGGGACCGGAATCGCTTCCCAAACCCGGCGCAGATGATCGCCGACCTGAAAGAGCAGGGCTTCAAAACCGTGGTCATGATTGACGCCGGCATCAAGGCCGATCCGAAGTATTGGGTCTGCGCCGAGGGACTGGCTCAGGGGATGTTTTGCACCTATCCCGATGGGCGGGTCTACGGCGGACCGGTGTGGCCGGGCGAGTGCCATTTCCCGGATTTCACCAGCCCGCGCGTGCGGGCCTGGTGGGGCGAGCTATACCGGGGTCTGGTGGAGATGGGCGTGGCCGGGGTGTGGAACGACATGAACGAGCCGGTGGTGATGGGCTTCCAGGGCGACACCTTCCCCGATTGCGTGCACCACGACTGGGAGGGACAGGGCGCCGATCACCGCCAGGCCCACAACGTCTACGGGATGCAGATGGCCCGCGCCACGGTCGAGGGATTGATGCGCTTGTGCCCCGACGAGCGCCCCCTGGTCATCACCCGCTCGGCGTGGGCCGGCATGCAACGCTACTGCATGAATTGGACGGGCGACAACGAGAGCACCTGGCCCCAGCTCAAGCTGACCATGCCCATGGTTATGACCCTGGGCCTGTGCGGCATGGCCTTCAGTGGACCGGACACCGGCGGCTTCAGCGGCACCCCGAATGGCGAATTGCTCACCCGCTGGATGCAACTGGGAGCTTTCACCCCCTTCTTCCGCAATCATACCCATGTGCTCAGCGGCGATCAGGAGCCGTGGGTCCACGGTGAACCCTACACCAGCATCAACCGGCGCTTCGTCGAGTTGCGCTATCAACTGCTGCCTTACGTCTACACCGCCTTCTGGCAATGCGCGCAGAGCGGACTGCCCATCATGCGCCCCCTGCTTCTACACTGGCAGGACGACCCGCGCACTCATGCCCTCGACGACGAGTTCATGTTCGGCGACGCGCTACTGGTGGCCCCGGTTTGCGAGCCGCACGCGACCTCCCGCCGGGTTTACCTGCCGGCGGGGACGTGGTATGACTTCTGGAGCGGAGAGGTGTATGTCGGTGAGAGGGATGTTTCAGTGGACGCGCCGCTGGAGTGGATGCCCCTTTTCGTGCGCGCGGGGAGCGTGATACCGATGTGGCCGCTGATGCAATACGTCGGCGAGCGAGAGGTGGACGTGCTCACTTTGCACGTTTACCCCGGCAACGGGACAAGCTGGCTCTACGAGGACGACGGTCATAGCTGGGCGTTTCGACAGGGCCAGTACCGACTTACACGCTTAGACCTGCGCAGCGTGGGCGACACGCTGGAACTAAATTGTCACGGCGAAGGACCCTACACCCCCACCTACGACCGCTGTCAGGTCGTCGTCCACGGCGTTGACGGTGAACCGCTCGCCATCACCGCCAACGGTCAAT
Organism: Anaerolineae bacterium; assembly: GCA_014360845.1. Lineage (GTDB taxonomy): Bacteria > Chloroflexota > Anaerolineae > JACIWR01 > JACIWR01 > JACIWR01. The sequence goes on along the minus strand of JACIWR010000236.1, from coordinate 278 downwards.
CGGTGACAGGATGGACTTTCGACGCTGAGGCGCGCACGTTGCGCTTTGACTGGCGGCTGACAACTAGTACTTCATCAAGGTGATTCTGATAAGTTCGGATAGAGCCGTTCGAGCTTCACACGAGCATCGGAGGTACTGAAGCGCCAGTTGACGGTGGCGCGCCGCTCATTGCGTGCAGTCTCCCAAGCTTTGACTTCACGCCGCAGGGCCTCGTCGTCAGGAATCCGATCGTCTAAACATTGCTCGAACAGGATACTCAGCTCAATCTCGACCATGTT
>JACIWR010000235.1 GCA_014360845.1 Anaerolineae bacterium | reverse complement strand
CCTCTGGCTGGGCCAGGGGCTTGCTTTGCTGTCCCGCAGTTGGACTGCGGGACAGACTCACCACTGCGCTGATGGGCGAGCTGTCACTGACCCCTGGCGCAGCCAGGGGCTTGCTTCTGCCCTCCCGGCTGGGCCGGGAGCTTGTGAAACATCACAAAAGCGCCGCCCCTCGCAGGCGGCGCTTTGATAGAAGCCCACTATTCCGTTGCTTACATCTGGCGGACGGGGTTGCGCAGGACGCCGATTTTCTCGATTTCGATAAGCACCTCGTCTCCATCGCGGAGGGTGAAATCGTCGCCGGGCACGATTCCGGTGCCGGTCAGCAACACAGCGCCGTAAGGGAAATCGTTGTAACGCGCCAGATAGTTGACCAGTTCGCTCTGGCGGCGGTGCATTTTGGCGGTGCTGGTCTCGCCTTGAAAGGCCGGTTCTCCACCCCGATAAATGGTTAAGCGAATGACCAGAGGCTGCTCGCCCACCTCGTCGGCCAGGGTGATCACCGGACCCAGGGCGCAGGAATGCCGATAAATCTTGGCCTGGGGCAAATACAGGGGATTCTCCCCCTCGATGTCGCGGCTGCTGACGTCATTACCGATGGTGTAACCCACGATTTGCATGCGGGGATTCAATACCAGAGCCAGTTCCGGCTCCGGCACGTTCCAATGGCTGTCGCCCCGCAGCCCTATCCACTGGTGGGGACCGACGGCTTTCTCCGCCAAGGATTTGAAGAACAGCTCAGGGCGTTCGGCTTCGTAGACTCGGACGTAGACCTCTTTGGCCTTCGCCTCCCGGACCCGGGCCTCTCGGCTCCAGGCGTAGGTCACTCCCGCAGCCCACACCTCTTGCCGGTCCACCGGGGGTAGCAGATGGGGCACGGCGGGATCGGGGGGACGGTCCATCTCGGCGTAGTCGTAGCTCGGCAGGGGGGAGAGATCAACTTGTTGAAGCAGCGGACCGATTGTGGTCGAGTCCGAAGCTTGCAGCAGCGCGGTCAGCGTGGCAAACTGCGGTTGGCCACTGGCCGTCAAATCGTAGACCCTGGAGGCAATTCTGAGCCCCAGGCGTGCGCCCTGCACGGGCTCATAAAACCGACAGAGTTGCATTTTATCTCCTCCTCTCGGCCTTTGGGGTGGTGGTGGGTTTGCCCCTGCTCTACAGCCTGAAGTTCGAAGGCTATCGTAACTGTTTAGGTTACTACTCAGGCTAGCAGGCGCACTGTCCTCCCCAGGCTCGTAGCCCCCGTCCCGGGGGCGTCTCGGCTGAGAAAACCGCGCAAAAGACAGCGTCTTGCCGCATGGAACGTCCCCGGGACGGGGACTTGGAGCATAGGCTGAGTAGTCACCTGTTTAGCCCGATTGAAATCGCTCTCCCTGGGCGCTTCGCGCCAGGTGTCGGCCTGCGCCGACGCTTCCCTTTTGCGCGACAATGGCACTGTCGGCGAAGGCCGACCATCGGCCCGAGGCCCCAAAGGGTGATTTCCAATCGCCGCTGAACAGTGACAAGCTATCAACCGCCGGGCGCATTATCCCGTTGTTCAGGCTGCGATGCCTTCGCCGGGAAAAAGGCCCGGCACCGTTGTCCGGTCCCGGGCCAGGGGATGTGCTTCAGGCACGGGGGTATGCTTTCAGCTCTTGCTCCAGGCGGCGGACGATGCGGGCCTGCACTTTGGCGACTTCCTGGTCGGTGAGGGTGCGATCATCGGCCTGGTAGGTCAGGGAGAAGGCCAGGCTCTTCTTGCCAGGGGGTATCTGCTCCCCACGATACAAGTCGAACAGGAGGACGTCTCGCAAGAGCGAGCCGCCTGCAGCTTTGATGACCTCCTCGACGCGCCGGGCGGGGGTGTCCTCATCCACGATCACGGCCAGGTCCTGAATCACGGCCGGGAAGCGCGAGATGGGTTGCATGAAGCGCGCTGGCGGCAACTGAGCGAGCAGGGCCTCCAGATCGAATTCCAACAAACACACCCGGCGCTCTTCCAGGTCGAAGGCCTCACAGACCAGGGGATGAGCCTCGCCCATCACACCGATTTCCACCTCGTTCACGGTCAGGACGGCAGTGCGTCCTGGTTTGAAGGTGGGATGTTCGGCGGGAGCGAAGGTGCTGTTCTCCAGCAAATTCAGGCGCGCCAGCAACGTCTCCACCACACCTTTCAGGTCGTAGAAATCGAGTTCGCTGGAGTCCTCGCCCAGCCACGAGCGGTCCGTGCGCGGCCCGGTCATGGCCATGGCCAGGCGCCGGGGTTCGTCGGGCAGAACCTGGTCCTCACGGGGCAGGTACACCCGGCCAATCTCGAAAATGGCTACCCGTTCGGCGTAGCGCAGGTTGTCGCGTAGGGTCTCCAGCAGGTTAGACAGCAACGTGCGGCGCATGAACTCGCGCTCGCTGGACAGGGGATTGGCGATGCGGATGTACTGGTCGGGGTCTGGCCGCTCGCCGGCGGGGTCCAGGCGGGCAAAAGCGTCCAGATTACCCAGGGAGTAGGTGATGACTTCCTGCAGCCCGCAGCCTACCAGCACATCACGCACTCGCTCTTCGCCCTCCAGCGCCGGGTTGCTCCGTTGCGGGGGCAGTTCGTCGGCGATCAGAGTAGCGGGCATCCGGTCGTAACCCCAGACGCGCCCTATTTCCTCGACCAAATCCGCCGGGATGTTGACATCCAGTCGGTAACTGGGCACGGTCACCTGGAGTTCGCCGTCCGCCTTTCCAGAGGCCTTCACCTGGAACTCCAGCGCCTCCAGGATGCGCACCATTTCGTCCCGTGGTATTTCGATGCCCAGAATCCACCTCACGTAGGCCGGATCGAGGGTGATGGTGCGCAGCTCGACGCGGCCTGGATACAGGTCGCCGTATATCGGCTCGACGGTGCCCCCGGCCAGCTCGGCCATCAATTGACCGGCCCGCGCCAGGGCTTTGACGGTCAGCTCCGGATCAACGCGGCGACCGAACCGGGTTGCGGCTTCGCTGCTGATCTTGAGCATCTGGGCGGTGCGGCGGTTGTTGATGAAGTCGAAGTTGGCCGATTCCAGCAGCACATCGGTGGTGTCCTCGGTGACCTCGCTCTCCAGGCCACCCATCACCCCGGCCACGGCCACCGGACCGCCGCCATCGGTGATGAGCAGCATCTCCGGGTCCAGGTCGCGCTCGATTCCATCCAGGGTCGTTATCCGCTCGCCGGGTCGGGCGCGGCGGACGATGATGGCCGGCTTATCGCCACCGGGTCGGGGCCGCAGCCACGCATAGTCGAAGGCGTGTAGCGGCTGGCCCAGTTCCAGCATCACGTAGTTGGTGATGTCCACGATGTTGTTGATGGGCCGCATCCCGGCGCGCAGGAGCCGCTGTTGCATCCAGAAGGGCGAGGGGCCGACTTTCACCCCCCGGATCAGCGCCGCCGAATAGCGCGGGCACAGGTCCGGGTCGGCGATTTCCAGGTCCAGGAAAGGGGCCTGGGGGACGATCTGCACCGGCTCTCGCTCCAGGATGGTGAGCACGTCACGGCGATACGGTTTGCCGGTGAGGGCGGCCACCTCGCGGGCGATGCTGATGACGGAATACAGGTGGGCGAAAGGTCCTTTGATGTCGAACTCCAGCACCACATCGCCCAGGTAATCGGCCAGGGGCATGCCCACCGGTGCGTCGTCGGGCAGGTAGAGGATGCCCTCGTGCTCGTCCGAGAGGCCCAGTTCCTTTTCAGAGCAAACCATGCCCTCCGAGCGGATACCGCGTATCTTGGTCGCTTTCAGTTTGAGCAATCGTCCGTCGTCGTAGTGGCCATCAATGAGCTGCGCGCCGACGGTGGCGAAGGCGATTTTGAGGGGATGATCGGGCATGTTGCCTTCGTACATCTTCACGTTGGGCGCGCCGGTGACCACGGTCAGCGGCTGGTCGGCCCCGTAGTCCACGGTGGCCAGGGTCAAGCGGTCGGCGTTAGGGTGCGGGTCCACACTGATGATCTGGCCGACGACGATTTTATCGCGGTCCCAGACCAGGCCTCCCGTCTTAGATGGCCGATCGCCGCTGCTGTGCAGGCCGCTGGGGCCTTTATGCGAGGGTGCGACGCCAATATAATGGATGGCCTCCACTTCCAGGCCGGCCAGGGTCAGGCGCTCGGCCAGGTCTTCAACGGGTATGTCTATGTCCACATAGTCTTTGAGCCAGCTTAATGGCACTTTCATGGTCGTATACCCCTTCTATCTGCTATCCAAACTGCTGCAGGAAACGGATGTCATTGCTGTAGAAGTAGCGGATGTCGTCAATGTTGTGTTTGAGCATCATCGGTCGTTCGACGCCCATGCCAAAGGCGAAGCCGCTGTAGACGCTGGGATCGTAGCCGCCGTTACGCAGCACCTGCGGATGCACCATGCCCGCGCCGGCGATCTCCAGCCAGCCGGTGTACTTGCACACCCGGCAGCCCGCACCGCCGCAGATGATGCAGTCCATGTCCACCTCCACACTGGGTTCGGTGAAGGGGAAATAGCTGCCCCGGAAGCGCATCTTGCGCTCTGCACCGAAGGCGCGACGGGCGTACTCGGCCATGGTGCCTTTCAGGTCGGTCAGGGTGATGTGTCGGCCCACGGCCAGGCCCTCTACCTGGTAGAACTGGTGCTCGGAGCGGGCGGTTATCTGCTCGTAGCGGTAGCATTTGCCGGGCAGGATGACGCGGATAGGCTCCGGGCACCTTTCACGCATGACGCGGATTTGCCCCGGTGAGGTGTGGGTGCGCAGAAGAACCCCGGGACGGGTAGTGTAGAAGGTGTCCCACATATCGCGGGCCGGGTGGTGGGGCGGCATGTTCAGCAAACCGAAGTTCAGCTCGTCCGTCTCCACCTCAGGCGCAGTATACACCTGGAAGCCCATAGCGGCGAAGATGGCGTAGATTTCGCGCAGGGCCTGGGTGCTGGGGTGCAGCCGTCCCAGGGACACCGGCCGCCCGGGCAAGGTCACGTCTACGCTTTCCTCGGCCAGGGCGCGGGCCATCTCCTGCGCTTTGAGGACCTGGACGCGCTGTTCGTAGGCCGCTTCCAGGGCTAGTTTGACCTCGTTGCCCCGTTGGCCCACAATAGGCCGTTCCTCTTTGGGCAATTGACCCACGCTGCGCAGTACCTGGTTCAGGGCGCTTTTTTTCCCCAGGTGGGTGACGCGCCATTGATCCAGGGCCTGCTTGTCGGTCACTTGCTCCAATTCGCGAAGGGCTTGTTCCTGCAGTTCGCGTAGCCTGTCAAGCATCTTCTCTCACTCCTTCGTTATTTGTTTATTGTAGGACAACTCTATAGGAGTTGGCCTACAATAAAAAGCTCCCGTCCCTTCAGGGACGAGAGCTCTAACTCCCGCGGTACCACCCTGCTTGGCCTGGATCACCAGACCCTCTCGTTTCACCAACGGCCGGCTCCTCCCGGCGATTGGCTGCCCCGCTAACGGTGGGCCTCCGGAGCGGACTACTCCGGCTATGAAAGCCGTTTCACCCGTCGGCTCGGGAGCGAACTTCGGCGGGCTTCCCTCGGAAAGGGCTCTCAGTCGCCGGCCCTTTCTCCCTGGCGAGTTCCCCCCGCTTACTCCTCTCCGTCATCGCCTTTCGTGGTGGAAATTATAACATCAATTTTGAAATCTGGCAAGCCTGGGTCGGCTCCCCGATTGTGGAAGAAGCAGAGGCTCAAGGCGTGGGTACGACAATGCGCACGTAGGCCTGATCTCCAAATAGCTCGCCGTTGGGCAGACGCATTTGCCAGTAACCGGTGTAGGTGGCCGGGACGGTGGGAGCGGTCATTGTGACCGTGATCTCGATGATCTGGCCGGGCGCTATCTCGTCCACGGGGACGATGTTGGGTGCTCCCATCTTGTCCCCGCCGATGAAGGCGTATGCTGTGCCTTTAGGCCACGGACAGGTTCCGTTGTTCTGGTAGCGCCACACTTTATCGAACGCAGTCCCCGAGGTGAACTCCGTGTCATCGGGCACAGTGACGTCGGCCAGGAAGGCGGCGTCGTAGACACATTCTCCCTCTTGCGGGGTTTGGGTGGGCACAGGAGTGATGTTCTCCTCCGGCGTTGCCGCAGGCGCTGGCGTGGCAGTAGGTAGCGGCGCGGTGACCTGCACCGTGCAACTGGCCGGAGCGCTGACCGCTCCCCGCACGTTGTGGGCTTTTACCGTCAGGATATGCTGTCCGGCTACGTCTGCCGTCCAGGGGAGTATGGCAGTGTAAGGAGTATTGGCCGCCGGCTGGGGATTGTGAGCGGTGGTGTAGAAGCGACCATCTACCCATAACTCGATTTTGAAAACGCCCAACGCATCGTGGGCAGTGGCCTGCACGCTGACCTCGTCGCCCATTGTCAGTTGGGTGCCTTCTACGGGTGACAAAATGGAGACCTCCGGCACCGCTGCATTTTGATCGCTCGCCGTGCAGGCTGAGGTGATGAATATGGTCAAGAGTACAATCGCCAGGATTCCCGGCTTGTGACTTTGCGTCATGCTAAGTAGCCTCCTGAAAATCGCTTGATAGATTTCGGTCCTCGTAACCCGGTTTGGTCTGAGTAACTGTTCAGCCCGATTGAAATCGCTCTCCCTGAGCGTTTCGCGCCAGGTGTCGGCCTGCGCCGACGCTTCCCTTTTGCGCGACAATGGCCTTGTCGGCGAAGGCCGACCATCGGCCCAAGGCCCCAAAGGGTGATTTCCAATCACCGCTGAACGGTTACTGGTCTGACAACAACCCAGCACCATTATACTTAAAAACCCGACCATTGTCCACCAGCATGCACACGAGGATGCCAATCGCTCCGCGAGCCTTCTTCGACTCCGCTGCGCTCAGAACGCTGGCACCACTCGTGCCTGCCCCAAGAGTGAAGTACGCTTCTCCAGCACAGCACTCAGACTTGACGAATTCAAAAAGTTGTGGTAAAATCTTGCTCGCGTTAGCACTCTAACATCGAGAGTGCTAACGA
>JACIWR010000234.1 GCA_014360845.1 Anaerolineae bacterium | reverse complement strand
AGTGAGTGTTGAACTGTACTGTCCGCCTCAAGTCAATTATATGCTAACACACATCCGTTAGATGGGTGTTAGAATTTCCATTAAAATTCACTAGAAATTTGGGTCAGCCAGCTCACCCACGGCGGGGAGCCGCTCTCGCACCAGGGCCCGCACAGCCTCGGGGCTATCCAGCTCCAGGGTTGCGGCGGCCACCTCCCGTGCCTGGTCCAAAGTAAGCGTGCGGATGATCTCCTTGGCCAGAGGGATGACGGGTGCGTTCATGCTGAATTCGTCGAGGCCCAGACCCAGTAAGATGGGGATGGCCAGCGGTTCACCGGCCAGCTCGCCACACAGTCCCACCCATTTGCCTTGTGCATGAGCGGCGGTGATGATGTCGCGCACCAGACGCAGCACGGCCGGGTGGAAAGCATCGGCCAGGGGAGCGACCAGGGCATTGGTACGGTCGGCGGCCAGGGTATATTGGCTCAAGTCATTGGTACCAATGGAGAAAAAATCCACTTCGCTGGCCAGCCGATCGGCCAGAAGGGCAGCGGCAGGGACTTCCACCATGATGCCGATCTCCATCTCCTCCGCCACCGCGTGGCCCTCAGCCAGCAGATCGGCGCGGCACTCCTCCAGAATAGCGCGGGCCGCGCGTACTTCGTCCACGGTGGACACCATGGGGAACATCACCTTGAGGTTGCGCCCGGCCCCGGCCCGCAAAGCCGCCCGCAGTTGCGGTTTGAACAGCTCTGGACGCGCCAGACAGAGGCGGATGGCCCGCAGACCCAAGAAGGGGTTCATCTCCCGGGGCAAATCCAGGCAGGCCAGCTCCTTATCGCCGCCAATGTCCAGAGTGCGCAGGATAACCGGTCGCTCACCGAACTGATCGGTGATAGCGCGGTAAACGCGATATTGCTCTTCCTCGTCGGGCAGCGAGGAGCGCCCCATGTAGAGAAATTCGGTGCGCAGCAAGCCCACCCCCTCCGCGCCGGACTCCAGGGCCACCTCGGCCTCGGCCACGCTACCGATGTTGGCCACCACTTCGACACGATGGCCGTCGTGGGTGACGGCCGGCTCACCGGCGCGCTTTTGGGCCTGGGCCAGCAGCGCAGAAGCTTTCTCTTGCCGCCTCCGATGGATTTCCACCGTTTTCTCATCCGGTTCGACCAGTAAGACCCCCTCATCACCGTCCAACACCAACAGCGCACCATCGGGTATCTCCAGCACCTCCGCGCCAACCCCCACCACGGCCGGCAAACCCAGTCCTCGAGCCAGAATGGCGGTGTGGGAGGTGGCTCCTCCTTCGGCGGTGCAAAAGCCCAGCACCAGGGACTTGTCCAGCAGCACCGTGTCGGAGGGGGTCAGGTCGCGGGCCAGGATGATGGAAGGGGCGGTCAGTCCCTCCGCGGGGGACTCGGCCACGCCAAGAAGGATGCGCAGGAGGCGGGCGGCCACATCGCGCACGTCAGCAGCGCGGGCACTAAAGTATTCATCGTCCAGGGATTCCAGCATCTGCACATACATCTCGACGGCGTCGCTCAGCGCGGCCTCGGCGTTCAACCCCTGCTCCTCAATAGCCGTCTGCACGGCCTCCAGTAACTCGGGGTCCTCCAGAATCAGCGCGTGAGCCTGGAAGATGGCGGCCTGTTCAGCTCCAGACTCGGCCTCGGCCTGAGCGTACACCTCCGCCAGTTGCTCACAGGCCGTCTGCAAAGCCGCCTGGAACCGCGCCCATTCGGCGGCCGGGTCCTTTGTCGTGTAGCGTTCAAAAGAAAGGTCGGCCCGTCGGAAGTGAAAGGCCGGCCCGATGGCGATCCCTCGTGAGGCGGCGATGCCCCGTAGTGTCTTCATCCGGCCTCTCCAAAGTTGTCCTCAACCAACGCCTCCAGCGCCGCCAGCGCCTGGTTGGCATCCTCCCCTTCAGCTCGTATGGTGATAACCGCTCCTTGATTGGCCCCCAGCGTCAGCACGCCCAGGATGCTTTTGGCGTTGGCTTCCCGCTCACCGTGGGTGACCTTGATGTCGCAGTTGAATTGTTTGGCAGTCTTGACGAACAGGGCAGCGGGCCGGGCGTGCAGGCCCACTTCGTGACGCACGGTTAGTGTGATCTCTGGCATCAATGTACTCCTACCATAAAAGCAGTATAGGGTTTTCCAAAACTTCTCGCAGGTCGGTCAAGAAATGGGCAGCTACGGCCCCATCCACGATGCGATGATCGGCGGACAGGGTCATGCGCATCACCGGACGCACGGTGACCCGGCCTTCCTCATCGGCGACCGGTTCCGGTCTGGTGATGCCGACCGCCAGAATGGCTGCCTGGGGCGGATTGATGATGGCGGTGAACTGCTCAATGCCAAAGGGCCCCAGGTTGGAGATGGTGAAGGTGCCGCCGGTGACGTCGGCCGGCGTCAGCCGCCCCTCCCGGGCACGAGCCACCAAATCGCGCACCTCGGCGGAGATCTCCGCCACGCTTTTGCCGTCCGCCCCATGTACCACAGGGACGATCAGGCCATCGTCCAAAGCCACGGCCACGTTGATGTTTATCTCCGGCAAAAGGTGAATCTCCTGATCGCGCAAGGTGCTGTTCAACCAGGGATGGCGGCGGAGCGTCTGGGCCACGGCCTTGACAAGCAAAGCCGTGACAGAGATCCGCGGCTGGCCCGTCGCTTCGGCCCGGGCATTGAGTTGGGCGCGCGCTTCTTCAAAAGCGCCCATGTCCACGCGCACGGTGAGAGTGATGTGCGGTGCCGTCTGGTAACTGGCGGTCATGCGCTCAGCGATGGTGCGGCGCATCCCTTGCAGGGGTATCACCGTCACCTCCGCCCTCGCGACCTCGGCAGCGGGCCCGGCAGCGGCGGCCAGCACGTCAGCCGCCTGCACGCGACCTCGCGGCCCGCTCCCGGCTATCGTGGAGAGGTCCACTCCCCGCTCCCTGGCTATGCGGCGGGCGGCCGGGGTAGCACGCACTTTCTCCGTCTGCGCCTCGGCAGGAGGCTGAGAAACCGCCAGGGCCTTCTCCACATCGGCCTTGGTGATCTCCCCGCCAGGCCCTGTGCCCACGATAGTGCTCAGATCGAGACCGTGGGCCGCTGCCAGACGCTGGGCCACCGGTGTGGCCGGTCTGGAAACAGACGGCGGAGAAGGGGTAACGTCAGGCGTGGGAGCGGGTGCAGGAGAAGGCGGCAAGGCCGGCTCAGCTTCTGGAGTTAATTCGGCGGGCAACTCCTCTCCCGGCTGGAGAATATAGGCGATGACCTCTGTGACCGGTACCACATCTCCCGGCCCCACCCGCACGCCGGCGAGGATGCCGGAAGCCGGAGCTTCGATCTCGATAGTTATCTTGGAGGTCTCCACGACCAACAACGGCTCGCCCTTGGTGACAGTTTCGCCCTCTTGCTTAAGCCATTGGATGACCGTCGCCGTCTCCTGGTCCATCTCCAGTTTGGGCATGATCACCGATGTTGCCACGTCACATCCTCCCTCGCGCCAGGTCTCGCGCCGCCTGGACGATATTCTCCACCTGCGGCACGGTATGGTATTCCAGCGTGCGATTATAGGATATAGGCATATCCCGCCCCGCCAGGCGGATGATGGGGGCATCCAGATAGTCGAAGGCCTCGCTTTCGGCGATGACGGCGGCCAGTTCGCCGCCGTAGCCGCCCGTTTTGCACGCCTCGTGCACGATGAGCACCCGCCCTGTTTTCATAACCGAGCGGATCAGCGGCTCCTTGTCCAAAGGCTTCAGGGTGCGCGGGTCAATGACTTCGACTTCAATCCCCTCTTCGGCCAGTTGCTGCGCGGCCTCCAATGAGCGCTGAACCATGATCGAAGTGGCAATAATGGTCAGGTCCCGACCTTCCCGTTTCACCTCGGCAGTGCCCAAAGGGATGGTATACGGCTCCTCCGGCACCGGGCCTTTGACTTTGTAGAGCAGCTTGTGCTCGATGAAGATGACCGGGTTATCGTCGCGGATGGAAGCGATGAGCAGCCCCTTGGCGTCGTAGGGAGTGCTGGGCATCACCACTTTCAGGCCAGGGACGTGGACGAACCAGTTCTCCAGGCTCTGGGAGTGCTGAGCTGCCGCGCCAGTGCCCGACCCCGCCGGGGTGCGCAGGACGAAGGGAACTTTGGCCTTACCGCCAAACATGAAGCGAATTTTGGCCGCCTGGTTGACCAACTGCTCCATGGCCAGGGTGGTGAAATCCATGAACATGATCTCGCCCACAGGGCGCATCCCCGTCAGCGCCGCGCCGGTGATAGCTCCGGCAATGCCCAGTTCGCTGATGGGCGTGTCAATCACCCGTTCCTCGCCAAACTCCTCCACCAGTCCCAGCGTCACGCCGAAAGCGCCGCCGTAGACGCCCACATCCTCGCCGATGATAAAGACCCGCTCGTCGCGCTGCATCTCCTGCCGCAGTGCCTCTCGAATCGCCTCCGCGTAACTCAGTTCTCTCATCCTAAGCGTATACTCCCTCCTCGATAGTCTCCAGCGCAGGCTCCGGGCTGGTCTCGGCAAAAGCCACGGCAGCATCAACCGCGGCATAAGCCTCTTGTTCGATGCGGTCAGCCTCTTCCTCGGTCAGTATTCCCTCCTCGATAAGTCGGGCGCGGAAGCGTTTGATCGGACATTTCTGCTTCCAGGCTTCTATCTCCTCGCGCGTGCGATAGCGGTTGGCGTCGCTTTTGGAATGGCCTCGCCAGCGATAGGTCACGTTCTCGATCAGGGTCGGTCCCTCCCCTGAGCGGGCCCGCTTCACCGCCTGGCTCACCGCCTCGTAAACGGCCATGAGGTCATTGCCGTCCACCGTCACCCCCGGCATACCGTAGGCCGCCGCCCGGTCGGAGATGCGCTCGATGGGGAAGGCTTTCTTCACCGAAAAGGACATGGCATATTGGTTATTCTCGCAGACGAAGACCACGGGCAGCTTCCAGATGGCGGCCATGTTCAGGGCTTCGTGGAAGGGGCCCAGGTTGGCCGCCCCATCGCCGAAGAAACAGAGGATGATCTGGTCTCGCTTCTGCATCTTGAGGCTGAGGCCCACACCCACGGCGATGGGGATACCGCCGCCGACGACGCCATTGGCCCCCAGGTTACCCCCTTCGACATCGGCGATGTGCATCGAGCCGCCCCGTCCGCGGCAGTAGCCCGTCTCCTTGCCCATGAACTCGGCCATCATGAGCCTCAAGTCGGCCCCCTTGGCGATGCAGTGGCCGTGCCCCCGGTGAGTGCTCAAAATCAAATCATCCGGGCGCAGGGCCGCGATGGAACCCACCGCCGAAGCCTCCATGCCGATGGAGAGGTGCATCGTACCATGGATTTTGCCCATAGCATAAAGTTGCTCCGCTTTTTCCTCGAAAGCGCGGATAGTGTACATCTGGCGGAGCAACTCGCGCTTTTTCGCTTCACTTAAAGTCATTTATGCCTTCCCCAGAGCTTCAAGGATTTGGGCCTTCAGCTCATCCATCCCGACGCCCGAAAGGAAGGGGACGCCGTTGAAGACCGGGATACCCAGGTCTTTGGGCACCGGGGTTGTGGCCACGATGACATGGGGGTTGAAGGTCTCGATCCGACCTCGTACCTCGGCTGCCTTGCACTGAGCGACGCGGACTGAGATGCCGGCTTCTTTGGCGATCTCCTTCACCTTCTCCGCCACCACCGTCGCCGTAGCGATAGACGTGCCACAAGCAATGAGCACGCGCTTTTCTCCGTTCATCCCTCTACCTCCTCATAGTAATTATAATTAGTGCAAAGGCGTAGCGGCGGCCCGCCGTGGCCGCGTTCCCGGGCGGACAGGGCCGTCCGCCGCTACATCACATATCTCGCTGTTCGATTTGAATGTGATGATCAAATATTCGCACAATACTGGCCGGACTTCGCGCCTCGGCAATTTGCTTCAATATCTCTGGACTCTGGAACATTTCCACCAATTGCTGGAGCAGCTTGACCAGCAACTCGGAGCGGGCCACCGCCAGCGCGCACACAATCCGTACCGGCACTGTGCTGTCCGGACTGCCCATCTCCCCGAATTCCACCGGCTCCTCCAGCACACCGACCGCGATAGCCTGCTGTAGGACGTGCTCCACATCCGCGTGGGGAATCGCCACCCCTATCTCCGGCGTAGGCAGCCCTGTCGCAAAGGTCTTTTCCCGCTCAATCGCGGCCTGGATCCAGGAACCCTTCACGAAACCACCCGCCTGCAATCGCGCCCCCAACTGGGCAATGGCATCGGTCGCGCTCTCTGCCCGCATGGGCACGATGACCAAATCCTCCCGCACCCAAGCCTGCTTTGTTTCAACCTGCTTTTGTGCTGTTTCCATCTTCCTCCAACCTGATACCATGTCGGCGCAGCACTTCGGCAATCCATTCGGGAGAAAAGGGGAATTTCTGCTGCACCGTCTCCGGTTTCACCGGCACCGGCCACAGGTCCAGACGATGGGGCACGAACCAGGCCCACTCCTGCAACGCCGCGCACCAGCGAGGGTAGATTCGCTTGTAGAGCCCCCGCGCCGTGATGTGGGGTTTCCCGGCGATCAACTCCTGTCCCATCTCCACCACCAGCTCTACGCTCTTGCGCTTGATGCGTCGCAACTGCAGCCGTCCGGCCACAAACACACACAACCACACCGCCAGGACGCCGGTGACAACCGCCGGATTACTCTCCATGAAGTCCAGCACCGGGCGGCCCAAACTACCCAACATGCTTCTGATAAAGGCCCTAAACATGCTTCCTCACCCGCCTACACCGCCGGAATCACACACAAAAAGCCCAGGGGTTCATCCCCGATGGCGCGAAACTGATGGAGCTCGTCTCCCGGTATGTAGACCACGTCTCGCGGCCCGACCTCCACCTCCTCTGCTCCCATTCGCACCCGCGCGCGCCCATGGAGAATGAAAACACCGTGGTCATGGGGATGCCGTTCCAACGCAGATGAGCCGCCCGATTCTATACGGAAATAGCGAATACGGAAATTGGGTGCGTCATCCCCTGGTCC
>JACIWR010000233.1 GCA_014360845.1 Anaerolineae bacterium | reverse complement strand
CCTCCCCAGGCTCGTAGCCCCCGTCCCGGGGGCGTCTCGGCTGAGAAAACCGCGCAAAAGACAGCGTCTTGCCGCATGGAACGTCCCCGGGACGGGGACTTGGAGCATAGGCTGAGTAGTCACACGCAGGGCAAGAGTTCAGCCGCGGTTGGCAGCGGCTACGTCCCGAGATGGCGGGTAGGGCTCTCTTCCTTTTTCTGCAACCAGCACCGTCTGTTACACGCGGTGCGTCCCCCCGGCCAACCCGTTGTGTTCCTCAGAACAGACTGGCGATGAGATCAAACAGGCCCAGCAGGCGGGCCGATGAGACTATCACCACGGCGATGAGCAGCCAGCGCACGAAAGAAGCCCCCCGTTTGACCGCCATCTGCGAAGCTACCCAGGCCCCCAACATGTTGCCGATGGCCAGAATCAGCCCCATAGTCCATTGCACCTGACCATTGAGCACAAAAATGCTCAGGGCAAACAGAGTGAAACAGAGCACGATGAGCATTTTGACCGCGTTAGCGCGCACCAGATCGTAACCAGCCCCCAATACCAGACCAGCCAGGAGGAAAATGCCGACGCCGGCCTGGATAAAGCCGCCGTAGATGCCAATGGCGAAGAAGATCAGAAGCTGTATCCAGTTGGGGCGGTGTTGCATGGCTTCCGGGTGACCTTCCAGCCAGCGCTTAGGCTGGACGAGCATCACTCCCAGCATGACGACCATGAGCGCTCCAATGGCGCGACGCATCATCACCTCGTCCAGATTGACGGCGATTTGGGCACCGACGATGGAGCCCAGGGCCGCTGGCGTGGCCAGCATCAGTCCCCCACGCCAGTCGAGTACTTTTTGCCGGTGAAAGCTGGCGGCCCCCACCATGTTCTGCAGGACAATAGCCACCCGGTTGGTACCGTTGGCCACGTTGGCCGGTAGACCGAGGAAGATGAGCACCGGCAGCGTGATCAACGATCCGCTACCGGCCAGGGTGTTGATGAAACCGGCGGCAAATCCGGCGGCGATTACAGCGAAGTAGAGATACCAGGCCACGATTTCCTCCTCATCAAAGAGAATTTCTACCTGTGCGGTTGGTGGGACCACTGCACGCAGTTGTCCTACTCAAACTGTCAGGGGACCGCTAGCCGCTCCAGAATCTGGTGGCGCAGGTGGGGCAGGGTGACGCGATGGTCCCCTCGAATGTAGAAGCTTTCGCCGCCGTCCTGCACGGTGCGCACCAGAATCGTCTTGTAAGGGCGGAAGTAGTAGCGATAATCGGATTTGGGCGCTTCGTGGTGATAGTCATCGCTCAGGTCTATCAGATCGAACACGGCGGTGGTGAAGCGGTTGATTTGCTCTCCATCTTGATGGGCCACATTGCGGGCCATGGACAAGGCCTTCAGGTACACCTCTGGTCCCATGATGGCCGTGCCGTAGTTCAAGAACACTCCTCCCTGGAGTTTGGAGACGCTCTGCGCCAGCACCAGAAAATCCCGGTAAGAGGTGGCTCCTAGCGCTGCGCCATCGCAGGATGGGTGTTCGTGGATGATGTCGTAGCCAATGCCCACGTGCACGGTGATGGGTATGCGCAATCTGTACCCTGTTGCCAGGAGGCTGATGTCGCGGTGGGGCAGCGCCTCCTGTTCAATGGTCCGGCCCATCACTTCACCCAGGCCTATGCTCTCACGGGCCCCTTGCTGGATGATTTTGTTGATGTATCCTGTTTCCTGCCACAGGCCAAATTGTCCCTCGCGGATGTAGCGGGCGACGCTTTCAGTGGTTGCGCCGATGAGGGCCAGCTCGAAGTCATGAATGACGCCGGCACCGTTCATACCGATGTGGGTGATGATGCCGCGCTCCATGAGGTCAATGATGAAGCGCGACAGGCCGCATTTGATCAGGTGCGCGCCCATCATCAGAATCACTTGCTTGCCGGTCCGATGAGCGCGGGCGACGCGCTCGGCCACCTGGGTCAGAGCGGGGTTGTCGTAGGGCGGCAACTCGGCGTCTAAAGGCATGAGGTCGTCCAGGGTCATGTCGTGCACGCGCTCCGACAGGGACTTCAGTTTCAGTCGTGTGCGGTCGAAAACGGTGTAAGGGCTCATTTTAGTCCTCCGCCAATAGATAGTCGAGTAGCTGCTGATGTTCCCGGAAATCGGGGATGATGATGTCGGCGCCGGCGCGGATGAGCCGCTGGCGCTTCCAGTGGTCAATACCGCAGCGCCTGGCCTCATCCGAGGCGACCCCGACGGCGATACCCCCCACGGCTTTGGTGTTCTCGATTTCCACGAAGCCGTCGCCAAAGGCCAGTAGCTGATAACCGGACAGGTTGTGCTCCCGCAGGATGTTCTGTATCACTTTGGCCTTGGAGTATTGCTTGTAATCGTCCAACGCGCCGAAGATGCCTCCCGTGAAATAGGGAGGCAATCCCAGGGCCGCCGCTTCATCGCGCACGTATTCCACATCTGTGCCGCTGGCCAGGTAGCAGACCAGGCCCTGTTGGCGCAGTCGTTCCAGCAGGGGTATAGCGCCGGGGACCAGCATCTCTTCGGGTTTGATCCGGCCACTTTTCAGTCCGGCCACGCGCTCTTTGATGCGTTCCCACAGCCTATCGAGGTACATACGCTTGTAGGTAAGGGGATCGAGAGGGGTTCCACCGCGCTGGCGGACTTCGTCGCAGAGTTGGATCATCTGGTAGATGGTCTGCTTGCCGGTCAGTTGCGTGACGTATTCGGTGACTACGGCTCGCAGCTCCTCTGGGGATTCATGCGTTGGGGTTTGCAGCAGGATTTCGACCATCATGGGGATCATCACCTGCTGCCAACCTTGGCGGATAAGGGAGAGGGTGCCGTCGAAATCGAACAGGACATGGCGGAAGTGGCCGCGCCGGATGTGGGGGTTGATGAGTTCGATGTGGGTGCCGGGGAGGGTAGGATGCACGATCACTCCTCGTCCAGGGCACGGAGGAAGTCTTCCCCCAGCAGTCCTTGTTCCATGGCCTCGGCCAGGCTCAATCCGCCGAAGTCGCGACCAGCCTCTCTGGCCGCTTGTTCCAGCACTTCGAAGGCGCTATCGGTCGGCTCTATATCAGGGGGCAGCAGGCTTGCTTCTGGTCGGACTTTGACCTCCGCTTCATCGGGGGCGGGTGAGGGGGGCGGCTCTTCCTCGGCTTCGCTTTCCAGGATGCTTTGGATTTGGCCAGCCACCTCTTTCATGTAATACCACACCTGGCCCACGCGGATTTCGCTGTCGAATACGGCGATCAGCAGGTGGTCCGTCCCCACGCTATAGGAGCAGAGGCTGTGGTCGGGGCCGCCGTGATAGCTCAGGTTGAAGGGCTGTCCTTGTCCTATCAGGCGTTCCACTTCCACGGCCAGGCCGGCGTTGCTGGTCACCAGGGCGTTGCACAGGCCGCTGGCATCTAGGCCGTTGGCAAAGCTGTTCAAACACAGGGGGCGTCCCTGGCGATTGACCAGAACGACGGTGTGGGCTTGGGTACTGCTGCGCAGAGAGACCAGTTGTTCTTCGATGGCTTTCTTCTGTGTTGGGGAGAGCTCGGCAGGTAGGGGAGGAGCCGCCTCTTCTACCGCCAGGGCCTCGCGCACGATGCGCCGGAACTCGTCAATGGTGAAGGGTTTGGCGATGTAGCGATACACGTTCAGGGCCTGGGCCTGACTTTCCACCTCCGTCGAGCTGTAGGCGGTCATGGCGATGGTTTTGATGTTAGCGTCCAATTGATTGAGGATTTCTACCAGTTGCAGCCCGTTCAGACCGGCCATTT
The DNA here is from genome assembly GCA_014360845.1 of Anaerolineae bacterium. Classification (GTDB taxonomy): domain Bacteria; phylum Chloroflexota; class Anaerolineae; order JACIWR01; family JACIWR01; genus JACIWR01. Next base: position 3,233 of record JACIWR010000233.1, on the reverse strand, counting down.
TGATGTCGGTCACCACCAGGTCGAAGGGTCGCCGGCTGATTTTGGCCAGGGCTTCGTCCGCATCCCGGGCCAGTTGAATTTCCAAATCTTTCCCCACATCCTTCAGGGCCTGACGTAGCAGTGTAGCCAACTCGAAATCATCATCCACGATCAGAATCCGCTTACGGGCAGATTCCATGTTCACTCCCCCTCATGTTTGAAGTTGTTCGGTATCAGCGGTGCGTGGTCAACATGTATCCCACCCCGCGCACGTTGATCAGGTAGCGAGGATTGGCGGGGTCGGGTTCAAGTTTCTGGCGCAGATGGCTGATGTGCGTTTTAATCACGCCGCGGGCTTCTCGCTCGTCACATTCGTAACCCTGCACTTCTTTCACCAGCTCGGCACAGCTCATGACCCGCCCCTGGTTACGAGCCAGAGCTACCAAGGTGTTGAACTCGGTGGGGGTCAGGTTCACGGGTCTACCGGCCACGGTGACGGCGTGCTTGTAGATGTCTATGTGCAGGTCACCGATTTGCAGGAGCGACTGGGACTCCCTATCGCCTGCGGGAGGCACGGGAGCTGTGTCTGTAGCGCCTTCCGCCAGGGCGCGCACATCGGCCTCGATGCGGGTCAGCAGCGTTTTGCGGCGCAGTTTCTCCCAGCGTTTTTCCAGCCCCTTGCGAACACTGTCCTTGATGTCGGCCGGACTGGAGGGCTTGAGCAGGTAATCGTGAGCGCCATAACGCAAGGCACTCAGAGCCGATTCCAGCGTGCCATAGCCGGTGAGGATCATCAGCACCGTGTCGGGCCAGCGCTGGCGGATCTCGTTCATCAACTGCAGTCCGTCCATCCCCGGCATGTTCAAGTCCAGCAGAGCCAGGTCCGCCGGACCCTGCTGCATGAATTCCAGGGCTTCTGCTCCGCTGTGAGCTATTACCACGTCGTATCCTTCGCGGCTCAGCACCGCTTCCAAGGCCACGCATACCGATGGTTCGTCATCTACTACCAGAATTCTGGCCTGTGTTTCCATCATGCTGTTCCCTCGTATCTTCGTCGTGCTCATGGGAGGGCGTCTTGCCACATTCCCTCATCGTTGCCCGAATTTGTCTTCGCCGGCAGGATAACGGTGAAGGTGGACCCCTGTCCTACCTGGCTTTCTACCTCGATGCGCCCGCCATGCCGGGCTACAATGTCGTAGCTGACGGCCAGACCCAATCCGGTTCCTCCGGGACGGGTGGAGTAGAAGGGGTCGAAGATTTGGTCCAGGGCCTCTTCGGGAATGCCCACCCCGGTATCCTGGAAAGCGATGCTCACGGTGCGTTGCCCGTCTTCTGCCTGGTGTGCGCTGGTGCTTATGCGCAGCAAGCCTCCCTGGGGCATGGCTTCCAGGGCGTTCAGGATGATATTCAAAAAGACCTGTTTGAGGTGATCGGCTACGGCCATGACGATGGGCAAGTCGGGCTCGTAATCGGTCTGCACCTGTACATGGCCCTGTTCCAATTGTTTGTGCATCAGGGTCAGCACATCGTCCAGTAAAGCGCCCACAGCCGTCGGGCGGCGGCCCTCGTCGCCCGGCCGGTAGAAGTCGAGCATGCGTTGCACGATGCGGGCGATGCGGTCCAGTTCCTGGCGGGCGATGTCCAGGTAGCGGGTGTTAGGGTCTTGGGGGTCGGCCGCTTCGGCTACCAGGTACATGCAGCTTTGCACTGCCTGCAATGGATTGTTTATCTCGTGGGCTATGGAGGCGGCCAGCTTGCCCATGGCCGCCAGTTTCACACTTTGCACCAGCCGCGCCTGAGATGCTCTCAGTTCTTCGGCGACGCCTTTGACTTCGGCGTAAAGCCGGGCGTTTTCCACCGCCATCGCCACCGAGGCCGCCATGGAGCCCAGCAGAGACAGGTCATCCTCCTGGAAGAGGTCTCCGTCCAGCTTGTTGATAACCGCTGCCGCTCCCAGCACGCGGTCGCGCGCGATCAGGGGGACGAGGAGAGCGGTGTAACAGGGAAAGCTCAGACTCGTGCTCAGTTGGGTCAGGAGGGGCTCGTCGGCGGGTTCGTTGTTGAGGAGCAGGGGTTTCGCGCTGGAAAGGACCTGGGCGATCGGTGCACACTGCTCCAAGTCGGCGGGCGGTTTGGGGAGGGGCATGCTGCCCTGGGCGACCCACCGCAGGTCCACTGCCTGATTGGAGCCTGCGGTCAGTAGCAGCAGGCTGAATTCCCCGCCCAGGGTGTGGCTAATGCCTTCTATGCCCAGGGTGAGGATGTGCTCCAGGTCCAGGGTGGAAGAGAGGGCCGCCGCCAGCTCGTTAAGGGCGGCCAGTTCTCCTGCCCGACTGGCCTGTGCATCCAGGTGGGCCATTTCCAGGGCGATGACCGCCTGGGTGGCCAGGGCGTTCAGGGATTGTTCATCCTGGGTGCTGAAGGCCGCCAGGCGCTTGCTGCCCACGCTGAGGGTGCCCAGGGTGCGGTTTTTGCGCATCAGGGGCACGACCAGCAGTGAGCGCAGCCCGCTGCCCGTGTCTACGAAAGCGGGTTCGCGGGCTGTATCGGGCACATATATGGGCCGGCGCTCCGTTGCCACTCGACCCGCTATCCCGCGCCCCAGTTCCATGCGCGCCGATTGCTTGCTCCGCTCGTCCACGGTGGCCACCGCGCGCGGCACTAAGCGGCCCTCGACCAGGGTGTGAATCACCGCCCGCTGGGCCGTGGGTACCAGTTGCAGCGCCGTCTGGGCGATCCGGTCTAGCACCTGCTGTAAGTCGGAAACCTCCAACACGTGCTGAGTGAGTTGCAGAAGGGTCTCCGCTTGCAGGGTACTGCTCTCTTGTATGGATGCTCCTTCGGGAGTCGGGGCTAGCCTGCGCATTATTTGCTCTCCACCCGGTGTTCTCCCCCCCTGGCACCATTATACCAGAGCGTCCATTCTTCGTCAATAGCTCTCGATTGCTATTTTCGAGCACTCAAAAGGGGTTAAGGTAGCAGCGGTTTCGCGGCTTTGACAAGATAAGCCGGCCATGCTCAATATCTGTCAACGAATGGCAGCGAATAAACGAATCGGGCCGTTTGCATTCGTTTATTCGTTTCTCATTCGTTGACAAAGTGCGCACTGTGAAAACTGCCGACCTGTGCAGTTAAGTACCTGTTTCAGCGGGTCTGGCCCGTGGCCCGATGCGGGTGTCAACGAATGGCAGCGAATAAACGAATCGGGCCGTTTGCCTTCGTTTATTCGTTTCCCATTCGTTGACAAAGTGCGC
>JACIWR010000232.1 GCA_014360845.1 Anaerolineae bacterium | reverse complement strand
GTCTCGGTTCATCACGTAAATATCCCAATCCCCATCCCGGTTGGAGTAGAACATGATGCGCGCCCCGTCGGGCGACCAGGTCGGCCCGTGGTAGTTGGCGTAGGGGTCCCGGGTCAGATTCACCTGCTCCGAGCCATCCACGGCCATCAGGAAAATGTCGGCGTAACCGTCGCGGTCGGACTCGAAGGCGATGGTGTTGCCATCTGGCGACCACACCGGCCCGAAGTCGTCGGCGGGATCGTGGGTCAACTGGATGATGTTCTCCCCTGTGGAATCCATGACGAAGATGTCCCAATCACCCCCCTCGCGGCGCGAGGCAAAAGCGATGCGCTTGCCGTCCGGCGACCAGGTCGGGGATACATCGCTGGCCGGGTTATCGGTGAGACGTACCACGTTGGAGCCGTCGGCGTCCATGAGGTAAAGCTCCCAGTTCTCATCGCGGAAAGAGGAAAAGGCCAGTTGTTTGCCATCCGGCGACCAGGCCGGTGTCCAATCCTTGTTCTCGTGACGGGTGACATTGGTCTGCTCGCTGCCGTCGGCGTTCATCACGTAAATCTCCTGATCGCCGTCGCGCAGGGAGACGAAGGCAATGCGCTGCCCGTCCGGCGACCAGGTCGGGTCGAACTCGTCGCTCTCGGTCAGGGTCAAGCGCACGGGGAAGGAGCCGTCCTCGTTCATGAGGTAGATTTGCAGCGGCTCGTCAGGATTTTGCCGGAAGGCGTAGGCGATGACCGGGGCGGGAATGGGGATGGGGGTCTTCGTTGGTGCGGTGGACGTGCCTCCGGTCACTGGTGTAATAGTGCCATCCACCGCGCTGGCGGTCGGCGTTTTCGGCGCTGCCGATGGCAATCGAACAGGGGGCAGGCGGTGGAGGAGCAGGAACAGCAGGCCGATGCCCAGCAGCACGACCACCGCCGTCCAGAGCAGGTCCGTTCTGGATTCCGGTTGAGGGCGTTCCTCCGGTGCGGCTTGGGGCACGGGGAGGCGCACCGCTCGGCGACGCGCCCGCCAGGGGCTCTCGCGCAACACATCATCCAGCGGATGCCGATGGGCCACCCACAGACGGAAGAACTCCACGGCGCAGCGAAAGGTATTGGCCCCCAGGCGGACCAGGATGCCCCGTCGCTCCAGCCCGGCCAGCACCTCCTCGACTTCCGCCACTTCTACCTGGATTCCCACGTTGATCAATGATTGGTGGAGATCGTACTGGGTGGCCACGCCCTGCTGACCGCGCAGCGCCGCCAGGGCGACCAGGATCACCCGCTCCCGAGGGGAGGAGGTCGCCCACCATTGCTCGAAGGCCGGCTGGGGCGCGTCCAGCAAGTCGGTGAGCGTCGCTTCCACGTCGGCCGGGGTGATGTCCTCGCTGCCCAAGCAACGGTTCACCAAATCGCGGCAGAAGAACTGGATGAAGTAGGGATGGTTCGAGGTCAGTTCCAGGACGCGGGTCACGGCCCAGGGGTCGTAGCGCAGCACATCTTCCACTGGCCGACGCACCAGGTCCTCGGCCTCGTGCGTGGCCAGGGGCCCCAGGACACGATGCACGGCGTCGGCGAAGAGGTCGGGCCAGCGCTGGGACAGGGCCTGGAAATCGGTGGCCGTCGCCAGGATGCTCAGCCGATGCCCGGCATGGATGGCGGCCCCCAGGCCCCGCACCAGCACGTCATCTGCCCATTGGTCGAAATCGTCCAGCGACAACACCAGCCGGCTCTCGCCCAGGGTACCGCGCGCCCGGTCCAGAAAAGCGAGGAAAGCCTCCTCAGCGCTCTCTTCTGCGAAATCTGCTTGCGAGGGTTGGGGCACGTCCAGGGCGCGGGCCACGGCAATCGCCGCCGTCCACAGAAACGAGGGGGAGCCCTCCGCCCCGTCTTCCAGGCTGACCTCGACAGGCACGCAATCAGGCGGCAGTTTCCCGGCCAGATGAAGCAGCAGAGAGGTCTTGCCTATCCACTCCGGGCCGTGGATCACGATGACCGGGCGGCCTTTGATCAATTGCTCCTGAACCCAGGCGATGATCTCTTTCCGTCCGAAGAACATTGCCCCTTCGGCGGGGTGTTCACTGCGATAGGGATTGACCTTGAAGCTCATCTCCTCTATCCCCGATAAACCTCGTGCGCTCCTGATGTAGTTGGGGCGAGAGGCGGTTTCCGTTCCGCGCTAACTCTCGCCGGTGTTCTTTATCGCCACAATCACTCGCACCAGACTCGGGCCCCCGCGGCCCTCTTCCACCGGGACCAGGCCCGCTTCCCGCAAACGGGCATCCACATCCGGCCAGGGACCGCGTTGGCCGGTGATGACGTAGAGCCTCTCGATGAAACGCCTCAGCAAGCTGCGCCCTTCCAGCCGCGCCTCGGCGATGACCACTGCCCGGCCCCCGGGACGCAGCACCCGCGCCACCTCGCTTAAAGTGGCAGCATGAAGGATGAACTCAGCAGGAAAAGTCGAGACCACCGCGTCAAAAGCGCCGTCGGCAAAGGGGAGGGCCTGCGCCCGTCCGCGACAGAGGGGCACGTCCAACCCCTGCCGGCGCAGCTTACGCCGGGTGATGCGCACCATATAGGGCGACAGGTCCAATCCGCAGGCGCGATAACCTGCGGCGGACAGGTCTATCAGCAGGTTACCAGTGCCGCAGGCCAGATCCAACACCCGCTCGCCCTGCAGGTAAGGGATCACCGCCCGCTGCCAGTGCCGCCAGTGGCCCAGCGACACCAGCCAGCTCACCGCGTCGTAAGTCCAGGCAAACTGATTATACAGCAGATGGAATCCCAGGCGCAACAGCGCGAACCACAGACGACGGATCATTGGCTCAGAACGCTGAAGTTCACCAGCTCAATGCCCAGCTCGGTGATTTGCTCCCGCACCTGGGGATGGCAAAGCAGTTCCAGTTCGCGTTCCCGCTCCACCGCGTAGCCACTCTCTCGTCGAAGCTGCTCATCGGCCAGGCCGGGATGGGTCATCATCTCGCTGAGACCGGGAGGCAATCCCCGTAAAATCTGCAGCAAGGACTCCAGGTTGAGCATCTTTGCCCCGAAGAATTCGCCCACGAAGTGATCGGGGTGAGGCACTCCCGAACCTTGCAAAACTTGCCAGTTCGCCGCCGCGATCTGGCGCGCCAGCTTCGGTGGCAGGTTGGCAACAAAGACCGGTGACTCATCCTCGCTCAACTCTTCCAGAGGGGGCAGGGGCATACGCATCGGCAGGGCATACTCCCTGGCCAATTCCACATGCACAGCGAAGAAGGGCGGATACAGGTACACGCTGTGGTGACAATCCAGATGGGTAGGTCGTCTTCCCGTAGACATGAACAACTCGATCTGAGCCCGCAACTCGGCCCTCAGTTGGTTCAGGTCCACTTCGATGACGCGCTCCACCAGTTCATCGGGTCGGTAGAAGGTACCATCACCGCGCACCAGGCTGGCCACCTCTTCTGGAGGGAGTATGGGATAATGCGAGGTGAAGACCAAATGCACCCCCACGCCCAGACGGGGATACTGTTCCGCCAATTGCAGTGCTTCGGCGGCGTAGGGCATGTTCATCATCACCGTGGTGCTGGTGACGATGCCCTGCTCGTGCGCGCGCAGGATGCCCCTGGTCACACCTGGCGTGCGTCCGTAGTCATCGGCGTTGACGATTAATTGCCTGATCATACCTCACCCCCTTTTCAAGCGCGTCTGAAATTCTCCCGCCGCTGGTGGGAGCGCCCCCAAGCCCCCACACAGTGGGGAGTCGGTGACAGCTCGCCCCCGGTCTGGCGGTGACGACTCCCCTGCCGTTGGCAGGGGCTTCCCCGCAAGCCCCCACACCTCGCGCGGAGCTCAACCCCGCGCGAGCAGCCCCATAGCACGATACCACTCCAGCGTCTCTTGCGCCCCTTCCTCGAAAGAGCGGGCGCGGAACCCCAGCTCGCGCTGAGCTTTCTCGCTGGAGACCTGCCAGTCATAGAAGACGTAAGTCGCCAGATTGAGCGGATACCACGGTTCGCGGCGAGTGAAAAAGGCGATGCCCTCCAGCAGAGCGGCGAAAGCTATCATCAAGCGGGCCGGAGCGTTGAAGCGCCAGGAGCTCTTACCGGAGAGCCGACTGACGATGAGGTTCGCCTCGCGATGAGTGATGCTCTCACCGCTGAGGTTGTAAATCTGCCCCACTCGACCCCGGCGCAGGGCCAGAGCAATACCCCAGGCCGCATCCTTGACGTAGACCGGAAAAGTGATGTGGCGTCCTCGATGCACCTGCACCCGCCAGCCGCGCAGGAAATCCTCGAAAAACAGACGATTGAAGGCATAATGTCCCCAGGGCCCGTAGAGAGCGCCGGGGCGGACGATGATCACCGGCAACTCGTACTGGGCATAAAAGCTCAGCACCAGACGCTCGGCTTCCAGTTTAGTCCGCTGGTAAGCATCGTGGGGCGCGCACGGATAATCCTCGTCGAGCACGGAGCCCGCTGGGGGCCGGCCGGCCACGGCCACGGTGGAGACGTGAACGAAGCGCTGGACATGGGCCTGGCGAGCTGCGCGAAGCACGTTCAGCGTGCCCTGCACATTGGTGGCGTGAAACTCGTGATACGGTCCCCACATGCGAAACTTGGCTGCGGCGTGGATCACCCGGTCGCAACCCTGGATAGCCTGCTGTACACTGTCGGCGTCGCGTATGTCGCCCCAGGCTAATTCTACACCCAAATTGCGCAGAAAGTCCAATGCGTGTCGCGCATCTCGGCGCGGTCGTCGCCGGACCAAAGCGCGTACTTGGTCACCCTGGCCGATCAATTGCTCGCATAAGTTATGCCCCAGGAAACCCGTGGCTCCGGTGACCAGGATCATTGCCCCCCTCCAATGATGAAAAGTGCTATGGCCACAGGTCCTCGGCGATGTCTTCCAGCCCCAGGCGCACCAGTCGCTCGCGCTGCGGCTTGCCCGTGAGCGGGTCCCAGCCACGCCAGGCGTAGTATTCGCGCATGAGCAGGTCCATATCCGGGACGTGGCCCTCAGTACCACCGGCGGGTAGCGGCTGCAGCAGCAAGCGGGGCAGGCGATCATCAGCCGCGGTGAGGCCCAGCCGGATGTTGAGTGCCCGCTTCAGGTTGAAAGCCCGCTCCCCCAGGAGCAGCAAGTCATCGAGGGCCAGGTCCCAACCGGTGGCCGCGCCGAGCAGGCCACGAACGATGGAAGCCGGTGGATTGGCGAAGACGCACATGATCATCGCGTTGTACAGCGTGCGCCAGTCCTGCTGGCGGGCGGTGATCTGAGCCTTTTCCACCGAGGATTCAAAGCGATCCCCCATGAGAATGCCCAACTCCTCCTGCTGCAAGCCCTGATCCACCAGGTACATATCGCCCTGATTGTGACACGCTCCTCGCGGCCCGGTGGCGTAATTCATCGCCATGCCGAAAGAAGCGCGCGGGTCATGCATGGGCACTTCCAGACCATTAACCTGCACCGCCAGGTCCTCTACACCGAAGTGCCGGGCCACAGCCCGCGAGCCCTCGGCCAGCAGGTCGCCGAAACCTTCGCGCCGGGCGATCATCTCCGTGAGACGGATGGCCGGCTCAATATCGCCCCAGCGCAACTCCTGCCCCCCGGTGTCCCCGGCGGTGATGAGGCCCTGCTCGTAAAGATAATAGGCCAGGGCAATGGTCACCCCGGCGGTGATGGTGTCTATCCCGTAGCGATTGCAGAGATGATTAACGTAGGCCACGGCCGGCAGGTCATCCACCAGAAGCAGGGAACCGTAAGCGGCTATCGTCTCATACTCCGGGCCGTCCACCCGGCGCAGGCCATACCGCTCGCCGATGTCGGTCACCCGTCCGCAGGCAATGGGACAGCGATAGCAAGCCACGTTTTTGACCAGAATGGTCTCGGCCATAGTCGCCCCGCCGATGGGGCCGACGTCCATCTCACCGCCGGTGAAATACCGGCAAGGCATGTCGCCCAACATCATCAGCATCTCGGCGCTGCCCGCCGTGCCCATCAAACGCAAAATCTCAGTGGTGATGTCTTCTTTAATCGCCTCCCGCGCCCGACGTACATACTCCTGAAAGGACTCCCCGTCGGCCAGGGATACAGTGCCCGTGCCGCGCACGACAATGGCTTTGAGCTTTTTGCTGCCCATCACCGCGCCCATACCGGTACGACCCGCCACACGGCCCGCGTCGTTCATAATCGCCGCGTACTTCACCAGATTCTCGCCCGCCGGACCGATGCAGGCCACGCGCGCTTTGGGGTCGCCCAGCTCCTGGAGAAGGACTTCCTGGGTCTGATAAGTATCCTGACCCCACAGGCTCTCTGCATCGCGCAGTTCGGCCACGCCATCATGGATGCACAGGTAGACCGGGCGCGCGGCCCGGCCGGTGATGAGCAGGCCATCGTACCCGGCGAATTTGAGCTCTGGTCCCCAGTAGCCGCCGGCATTGGACTCGCCCCAGATGCCGGTCAGTGGCGAGCGGGCACAGACCTCGTAGCGGCCACAGGAAGGAGCCGCCGTGCCTACCAGCGGGCCGGTCATGAACATCAACGGGTTCTCCGCTCCCAGCGGGTCAGTCTGTGGGGTGATGAGGTCGTGGAGATAGCGTGCGGCCAGGCCGCTGCCGCCCACGAATTGGCGCGCCCAGTGCAGATTCAAAGGTTCGTCCTCGATGCTGCCACTGCTCAAATCCACACGCAGCAGCTTGCCCATGTAACCGCTCAATGCGTCCTCCGTGTTGTTCTTTTATCTCGTTTTCTATGATGACGCTATCCAAGCGTAGCCCACAAGGGGCGACACTACAGTCTTTTCCAGAACGTTTATGGGAGCCAGTCCCGGCGTCCCGGAACTCAACCATCACGAGCATTGACCTGACCTTGCTCATCCACTCGTAACACCTCCCACCGTACCCGGCCCGCTTGAATGGCATCCCTGATGCAACGCTGTCGTTTGCTCAATTGCGAGTTTCCCGTTTTCACATCAGCGAAGATCACCTCGATCTCATTATCCTTCCCGCTGGATACCGTGGAACTGCCAGAGAAGATCACGTAGTCTATTGGGTCGCCGATGAACCTGGCATCAGCGGGATTGTAAGGGAATCCGGGGAACAAAGAGATAACTTGCTCAGCGATTTTTCCCTTGAGAACCGC